>JAPLDU010000098.1 GCA_026391255.1 Bacteroidia bacterium
ATGCAATGATAATTACAGCGCCAAATTCACTCAGGCCGCGACCCCACATCATAATTAACCCGGTAAGAATATTCCGCCAGGCTAGTGGTAATGAAATACTGAAAAATACTCTTGTTCTTGACGCTCCTAATGTCAGTGCCACTTTTTCAAGATGGACCGGTACATTGATAAAACCATCAATTGCTGCATTCAATAAATAAGGAATGCTTACAAATGCCATGGCCACTATTATACCTGCCGGCCGGTTTACAAAACTGAATCCTAAACTATCGGCAATCCTGCCCAGGACTGTATTTCTCGAAATTACTCCCAGTAAAGCAATACCTGCTGCTGAATGAGGAATGATTACAGGGATATTAATAATACCAAGTATCAGTTTTTTAAGAGGGAAGGTTTTTTTTGCCAGCAGATAAGCCAGGGGAATTGCACCAATGGAAAATATCAAGGTAGCAGAAATGGATGCATAAATTGAAAGCCAGATGCTTTTCTGAACTTCGGTTTCTTTTGCTGTGTCAAATAAAGTCAGCGGAGTTGTAGTTAAAAACATACCAACAAGCGGGGCAATAATAAATAGTAAAAGTAATCCCGACAGAAAAATAAAAATCAGACTGGTGGTATCTAATTTTCTTGTCATAAGTAGTCAGTCAAAAGTTTATAAAGTTCATTAAGTATAACTTATAACTTAATTCTTATGCCTATTTATTGAAATATTCAATTTCCCTTTCTGAAATATTCAGAGTCTTACCTTCGCCGGATTTTGTTTTTCTGATCCAGTTTTTCTGAGTATCATACTCATAGCTGTAAACATATTTACTGATTAATGAGTCATCAGGTTTGTAAGTAGATTCTCCGGTTATATTATTCTGAATATCGTAACTGTATATTATTTTATTCCCGGGAGTTCCGTCAGCAGCAAATACAAGAGTTTCAATTTTATTCCCCTTATTATCGCATTTATAAGTGTGCTTTTTTTGCAGTTTCCATTCAGCATTATAACTGTCGTCTTCAATTATATTTCCTTTATCATCATGTAAATAAATAATTTTTTTGTCAAGAGTACCATCGGAATTAATACTGTTATCTTCCATTAAATTGCCTTTAGGATCATACTTATAAGTGATTGTTCTTAATAACTTTCCATCGGAAAGAAATTGTTTTTCCTCAATTCTTCTATTATCTTTATCGTATTTATAAACATAATTTTTATTGATTTTCCCGTCAGGGGAATATTTTGAATCTACTATTCTATTCCCGTAATTATTGAACTCATTCAGGTAATAAAATTCCAAAGTATCTTTCACATATTTCCCGTTCTTTTCTGTAACAGTGAAGGAGGATTCTTTTATCGTTCTAACCTTTCCTTTAAGATTCCACCTGATATAATCGGTTTTTTGTCCCAGGGTTATCAATGGAAATAAAAATGCCAGTAAACAGATTTGAAAATTTGAAAATTTGAAAATTTGAAAATTCATGATTAATTACGATTTACGAATTACGAATATAAAACTTTATGAACTTTATAAACTTTATAAACTTTTAACTATTGCCTGTTGCCTATTGCCTATTTGCCTGTTTTTGCAAACGGTTTAAGATCACCTGGTATATTATCATAGCTGTTAGTAGCAGAAGGAATTACCGAAGGCTGTCCGAGTTTTTCCATGATTGCCATACCCTTATCTTTTGTAAGTAGGAATTTGACAAAAGCAAGGGCTGTCGCTTTGTGCGGGGCGTCTTTGGGAATGGTAATCCCATAAACCATGGGTTCGCCTTTCTGGGTGATTTTTTCATTTGGATTTTTCCCGTTAATTTCAACAGAAACAGAAGCATACAAAGTTGATAATTCAGGTTTTTTCAGATTTACTTCATCAGGAAGTATTATGTATTTCAGTTTATGTTGTTCGGCTACCGAACGATAGAGGAAAATATAATCAACATTTCCTGTTTCAAGCAATGCTATCAGATCAGTTTCCTTTGGCCTGATATTGCTCTCGTCTTTTTTTAATAACTGATCAGCCAACCCGTTTTGCCTGTAATATTTCTCTGCCAGTTTTGAAACCAGGACAGATCTGTATCCACATGGGTCGGCATTAGGATCTGCACGGCTTATCTGAACAGATTTATCGAGCATTATTTTATACCAGTTGTCTTTATTTATTTCGTTACTTCTTTTTGATTTATCAGTATAAACGATGGCCATTTCGTTGGATGCAAATTTAATATTCCAGTCGGCATACTTTGGGATCAGTAATTTATCAATCACCGAAAAGTCGGAAGAAGCCATCACATCACATGGTTTATTCAGTTCAGTGATTTTACGTGCACATTCGACACTACCGGCCGCTTCCATCATAATATTTACATCCGGGTTATCTTTCTTAAAAGCAGTGGTTATTTCTTTCATCGGAACAGACAGACTTCCGGCATGAAAAATAATCAGATCACCCGAAAGCGGTTTAAGATTCTGCACCGGAATTTCCTCTTTTTTAACATTATTGGCGCAGACAAACAAGCATGCCATAACAATCATAATTACATTTCTTATATTCTTCATAACATTTTATAATAGGATATGCATAAATTTGCATATCGCAAAAATATTAATATTTCAATAATAAGATGAATAATTTCAAATAAATGAAATATGAACTAACGACCAATTGAACATTCGAACAATCGAATAATTTCACATTATTACATTGCCATATTGTCACATTACCACATTATCACATTACCACATTATCACATTTTCAAATTGACTCGGGACTCCTTCAAAATATTCCGGCATCTGATGCATAGCCTGTGATTTTTCTGATCAATATCTTCCACGTATGTTCCTGACCTCATCACACAGTCAGGAGTATGACAATGAATTAACCCGAATGTATGGCCAAGCTCATGGATACACACTTTTCTGAAGCGGTCATGCAGTAATTCTTCATTTTGTTTAATACCATAAAGTTCATTTTTAAGCCTGTAAGTTGAAGCAATTCCGCTATTACCGCCTAAAAATGCCTGGCCAAAAATATAGGTAAGAATGGGAATGAAAAGGTCGACATTAAATAGTCCGAGGGTCTTGATTGATTCGGGGGCAGCCATTGCATCCACTGCTTTTAGTAATTTATTCCCATCGTATTGTCTTCTGGCAGGATCATATAATTCACTTAAATCAATGCGGCTTTCCTTTATATTTACGGAACAGAGGAATTCCTCCTTAACAACCTCAGCAATTTTCTCAAGAAAATCTTTTCCGAAATGCCCGAAAGAAATGATTGTGATAGTATGCTGATCCATTCAAAAAGGATTTGAAGATTTGAGGATTTGAAAATTTGAAGATGTGAGGGTTTTAGTATATTTCAAAGATTCAAATATTCGAATGTTCATATGTTCAATTGTTCGAATATTCAATTGTTCTCCACGAGGATGATTATTGATCTGCTGAATTCAGGCCGAATTTTTTGATCTTATTGTATAGTGTGACTCTGTCGACCTTTAATGCTTTTGCCGAACGTGAAATATTCCAGTTGTATTTGATAAGTATCTGAAGAATGTGTTTTTTTTCATGATCATCAAGGCTTTCAACGGAACTGTTAATAATATCTTTTCCGAGAGGAAGGTCTTTCAGCCTGATCTCTTTTCCATTCCCGATCACAATGGCACGCTCAATCATGTTTTCAAGTTCACGTACATTTCCCGGAAATTCAAACTCTTCGAGGCGTTTTAAAGCCGCAGGTTCAATAGTGATCAAATCCCGGCTCATAGATGTGCAGTATTTTTTAATAAAATATTCCACCAGTAATGGTATATCTTCAATTCTTTCACGTAACGGAGGAATGACGATATTCACCACATTCAGCCTGTAATACAGGTCCTCGCGGAAAGTCCCGTTATCCACCATTTTTTTCAGATCCCTGTTGGTGGCGCAAATCACCCTGAAATCGGAAGCAATTTCCTTATTGCCACCTACTCTCATGAAGCTTTTTGATTCAAGGACCCTCAGTAATTCTACCTGCATCTTCTGGGAAATGGTAGTAATTTCATCAAGGAAAATCGAACCGCCGTCAGCCATTTCAAATCTGCCCTTTCGATTGTACATAGCGCCTGTAAATGCACCTTTTTCGTGACCGAACAATTCGCTTTCCAGTAAGCTTTCTGTCAAAGCCCCGCAATGAACACTCACCAGCGGGAAATACTTCCTGGGAGAATTGGAATGTATAGCCCTTGCAACAAGTTCTTTACCTGTGCCACTTTCTCCCATGATAATGACAGAAGAATTGGATTGGGCGACACTTTCAATTTCCTTAAATACCTTTTTCATTCCATCACTCTTACCAACCAGATCTTCAACATTCTCCAGGGAAATGACTTTTTCTTTCAGTGCTTCGTTTTCTGCTTTTAGAGCAATCTGTTTTGTTGCATTACGGATTAAATGAGAAAGATCGTCGGGGTCGAACGGTTTTGTAACATAATCGTAAGCTCCGTCTTTTAAAGCCCGCACGGCAGAATCAACAGACGCAAACGCTGTCATGATAATGACTATGGATTCTTTGTTTAATGCTTTTATTCTTCTTTGCATTTCGAGCCCATCCATGCCCGGCATTTTGAGATCTGCCAGGATAATGTCAAAGTTCTTCGATTCAAGAATTGACAATGCTTTTTTGGCATTTTCGGCACATTCTACCAGATAACCGTCTTCTAAAAACCAGTTGAATAAAGAATCCCTGACTGATTCTTCATCATCAACTATTAATATTGAGATTTTTTCTGCCATTTTTTCTTATTAATCTTTGATCAAAGCTAATGTTATAGTCAATGTTGTTCCTTTTCCCGGTTTTGATTCTGCTTCTATTTTTCCCTGGTGGCTCTGAACGATACCGTGAGCGATTGCCAGGCCCAGTCCGATTCCGCTTGCTTTATGTTTTGCCGAGAAGAAGGGTTCGAAAATGTGAGGAATATCATCAGGGGCTATGCCTGAACCGTTGTCTGTTATTTCGATTTTAATATTATCAGCGTCAGGATTAGTTGTCCTGATAAGGATTTCCCCGTTATCATGAACTGCTTCGGAAGCATTTACAAGAATAGCAACACAGGCTTGTTTTATCTGATTTTCGCTGCAATATATCAGGTCTGAATGAGCCGATAAATCAGAGTTAAAAATGATATTTGCCATTTTCATCTGATGTGCCATCAGATCATAGGTTTCCTTCATGATTTTATTAAGATGCAGTTTTTCAAAATTCTCCTGGTCTTTTCTTGAGAAATCGAGCAGGCCTTTGACGATATCTCCGCATCGCTTTGTCTCAGCTTCAATCACTTTAAGATGTCTCATCATCGGGTCTTTTGTGGCGGCATCTAATCCGAGTTTGCTTATTTGCTTCTGAACTAATTTTGTGTAAGTCAAAACTCCGGAAAGAGGATTGTTTATTTCATGTGCCACTGAAGATGATAATTTCCCCAGAGAAGCAATTCTTTCAATATGGATTAATTCATTTTGTGCTTCGAGTAATTCTTCTGAATTTTTCTGGACTTTATATTCAAGTTGTTGCGACCAATTTTGAAGTTCAATGTTTGCAGCGTGTAAATTATCAAGCATATTATTAAATGCATAGGAAACCATCCTCATATCGTCTAACTGATCCGGCTTGATTTCCAGCCTTGTACTTGTATCGCCGTTTGCAACTGCCTTACTTGCTTTGATGATATTATTCAAAGGATTTTTGATATTTTTTCTTGTAAATAATATCAGAACAGAGACTAATAATAAGGTTGTAAATATTGCCAGCAGGTAAAAATCAGTCGAAGCCTTCTCAACAGCCTCATCCATATCTTTCAGTGGTATTTTTATTACCAGTGAACCAAGAACCTCGTCGCTTTCATTGTGTGCATGGCAGGATGCGGTAAAGCAGGATCTTTCATTGAGAATGGGAGATTTGATGATCAGGTGCCGGTGTTTGGAACTTTTTTGATTCATACTGCATTTACTGTCAACATCAATGATGCGGTAAGATTTCTCCTTTACGGGAAACATCGATTGAATATTCTTGTGGCAGCTCACACAATTCGGGTTGCTATGAAAGATTGTATCGGCAGAAAAGGACGAATATACCAGGTTGTCATGGATATCGTACATATTAACATCGTCAATACCTGACATAGTGTTAATGACATCGAGGGTATTCTGCAGTGCACCCTTATCATTTTCGAGCATTGAATGATATAATGCACCTTCAACAATGGAACCAATGTTATTTCCGTTCTGGCGAATGGCAGTATTCAGGTATTGCTCATGTACAGATCTGAAAATAATGCCAAATGATACAAACAGAAAGATTGACATTATTGTAATAATAAATACCACTCTGCTGTAAATGGACGACCGGAACCCGATGTACCTGTTTATTATGCTGCGTCTGGTACTGATATTATCCGGTGATTTTTTAATAAGGGTCATGTCAATACTTTGTTCGGTATATTTTGTAATTATTCAGGTAATTTTGTCGTAAGTCAATAGTCGTAAGTCAATAGTCGTAAGTCGACAGTCGTAGCTCATATCTCATAATTCATATCTCATAATTCATATCTCATAATTCATAACTCATAACTCAAAAAATCCCATCTGCCTGAGGTAGTAAATAATAAAATTAAACTGTTTTGAATTTTAAATATTTCTGTTATATAATTCATATTCAACTTCTTTTGCATGCCCAAAAGTACTTAGCGAAGCGATCTCACGAAATCCACTTGTGGATTGAGTAACCAAAAGGGCACCACGAACGAGACGTTTCGACAAACTCAACGACCACTTCTTTTGGCAACCGGCCATTGAGCCTGTCGAAATGGCATGTTGTATCCGCCAC
>JAPLDU010000072.1:0-22040 GCA_026391255.1 Bacteroidia bacterium
CCCTTCGTCATCAATGATATAGGGTTCTTTTTTATCAACCTTAAGTATCACCGGTAATTCTTTTTCTGTCAGGGATTTTTGTTTTTTAGAACCTGAACCGAATATCTGTAATTTCCAGTACCTGATAAATTTATTACGTGATTTTTTGCGTATGATCTTGTCGAGGTTATCTAAAACAATAATTTCTCTTGCAATCCGGTAATATAAGTCATCCTTGTTTACCATCCTGTGGTAATCCATGATCTTCTTAAATATTCGTGAATCGATACGCAGATTCAATTCCTTCACTTTCTGATCAAGGATTTCCATCCCCTTTTTTATAAGTTCTTTTCTTTCGGTTTTAAGGGAATCCTTAATACTGGCTTTTGCTTTTGCAGTAACCACATGGTCAAGCCATTCGGCATGAGGTTTTTGTTTTTCTGAGGTCAGTATCTCCACCTGGTCACCACTTTTTAACTGGTAATAGATATCTGCCAGTTGGTGATTCACTTTAGCCCCGATACTTTTTTTCCCGATCCCGCTGTGTATATCATATGCAAAATCAAGTACTGTTGCTGATTTTGGCAATATCTTCATGAGGCCTTTCGGCGTAAACACAATGATTTCGGAAGCATAGAGATTCATCCGGAAATCATCCAGAAATTCGAGGGCATTTGAATCAGGGTTTTGTAGAAGTTCACGAATACGCTTAAGCCATCCTTCCAGACCTCCTTCCTGTGAATAATTACCTTTGTACTCCCAGTGAGCTGCATAACCTCTTTCGGCTATTTCATTCATTCTCACGGATCTTATCTGGACTTCGGTCCATCTGCCCTCGGGACCCATTACAGTGAGGTGAAGTGCTTCGTAACCGTTTGCTTTCGGTATACTCAGCCAGTCGCGTATCCTGTCAGGCTTGGGATGGTAAATTTCAGTTACCAGGGTATAAATATCCCAGCATTGATTTTTTTCGGGTATGTCGGGTTTTGGATCAAAAACGATGCGGATGGCAAACAGGTCGTATATTTCTTCAAATGCAATATTTTTCTGTTGCATCTTATTCCACACCGAATATATGGATTTGTGCCTTCCGCAGATCTGAAAGTTAAAATTATGAGCTATCAGGGATTCACGAATTGGTTTGATGAAACTTTCAATCTGCTCATTGCTGGACTTCCTTGTGTCTTTGATTTTTTCAGAAATCTCGGCATACATTTTCGGATTACCATATTTAAAACTCAGGTCTTCCAGTTCCGTTTTGATGGCGTATAGGCCGAGGCGATGCGCCAGCGGGGCAAAAATAAACAATGTTTCACCCGACATTTTCAACTGCTTGTCAGCTGCAAGAGAATCGAGTGTGCGCATATTGTGCAGGCGGTCGGCTAATTTGATGAGAATTACCCTGACATCATCCGAAAGGGTAAGTAATAGCTTCTTAAAATTTTCTGCCTGGATTGATGTATCCTGTTCAAAGACACCAGACAATTTGGTAAGGCCGTCAACAATGGTAGCAATTTTCTTACCAAACAGGTTTTCAATATCTTCCAATGAATAATCGGTATCTTCCACAACATCATGCAGCAATGCACTGATCACAGCAGTGGTACCCAGACCGATTTCAGAGGCAGCAATACGCGCAACCTCAATCGGGTGTATTATGTAGAGTTCACCTGATTTACGCCGGATTCCTTTATGTGCTTCAAATGCAAATTCAAATGCTTTTGTGATAAGTTTCTGATCTTCCGGGGACAAGCAACGTGGACAGCCGGATAACAGATTTTCAAAGAGTTTATCAATCTGGGCCTTCTCACTTTCAGGATCGGAAATATAGGTCATTGCTTGAAAGAATATTTGAAAAATAATACATACAAAATTAGTGAAAAGAAATTATCACAGGGGATAATCTCATGTTTTCATTATTTTCGTAGCATACAATATTTATTTTAAACCCGGATGAAGTTCACTGATTCAAAGGACATTTCTGTGGGGTCATATATCAACGTTTTTAAAAGCGATGTAATGATTCGCTTGTTAATGCAGATTTTCCGCGTGAACAAAATGAACAGGGTTTATTCGGAAATCGCTGATAAGTCGGGTATTGACTTTATTAATTCGGTGATTAAGACATTACAGCTGAAATATGTATTTCATTCCGATGAAATGAAACGGATTCCTGCAACCGGACCATTTATTATAATTTCCAATCACCCTTTCGGAGGAATTGACGGTCTTTTGCTGATCAAGATCATTTCTGAGTTCAGGAATGATTTTAAATTACTGACCAGTTCGTCATATCAAAAGATCCATCCTCTCAGGCATTATTTTTTACCATTCAATCTATCTGAACCAGGTAAGAAAAAATCGACCAGTTTCAAGGAGATCAAAGATATTTTCAATCACCTCCATGAAAAAGGAGTACTTGGAATTTTTCCCGCAGGAGAAATTTCAAGTTATTTTGCTGATAATTATAAAATCACCGACAGGGAGTGGAATCCTGAATTACTTCGTTTAATAAAAAAAACCCGACTGCCTGTGATTCCTGTTTACTTTCAGGGAAGTAATTCGTGGCTGTTTCATGTACTTGGCAGGATTCATCCTTTCCTTAAGAGTTTTAGTCTGCCTTCCGAACTTTTCAACAAAAAGAACAAACTGATCAATATAAGGATTGGTAATCCGATAACCGTTGCTGACCAGGATGGTTTTCCTGAAATATCAAGGTATGGAAGGTTTCTCAGAGCGAAAACGTACTCTTTGGGTACCACCTTGGAGGTAAAGAAATTTTTTAAAAGGAACCTTAAAAGCCAGCGCAGACCAGATCCTGTTGCCGATCCTATTCCTTCTTCAGAGATAATCAGGGAAATTAACCAGGTGAAAAAAGATTATTTTCTTTTTAACAGCAGGGATTATCTTGTTATCTGTGCGCCATCGGTCGAAATGCCTAATATTATGAACGAGATAGGCCGTTTGCGTGAAATTACTTTTCGCGACGTAGGTGAAGGAACTAACAGAAGTACAGACCTGGATGAGTTCGATTTATATTACCACCAGCTTGTCATATGGGACGAAAAGGAAAAGAAGATAGTCGGCGCCTACAGGGTCGGAATGGGGAAGGATATTTTAAGCCAGTATGGTCTCAGGGGATTTTATATCCACAAACTTTTTAAAATTCACCGGAAATTCCTGCCTGTCCTCAATGAATCAATCGAACTCGGACGTTCATTTATCGTAAAAGAATATCAGAAAAAACCATTATCCCTCTTCCTGTTATGGAAAGGAATTCTCTATTTTTTGCTGAAACACCCCGAATACCGTTACCTGATAGGCCCTGTAAGCATTAGTAATGAATTCTCCACCTTCTCAAAATCACTGATCGTCGAATTTATCAGTTCAAATTTTTATGATCATAATTTTGCAGGTTACATAAGCTCCAGAAAGGAATTTATCGTGGAGCAGGAAACAGATTTTGATAAAAATATCCTGTTTGAAAAATCAAACAACGATATCGATAAACTGGATAAGATTATCCAGGACATTGAACCAACATACAGGATGCCTGTTCTGCTGAAAAAATATATAAAACTAAATGCAAAAATTATTGGTTTTAACATTGATCCTAAATTTAATAACTCTCTCGACGGCCTCATCATTCTTGATCTTTTCGAAGTGCCGCATAACGTTCTGGAATCATTGTCAAAGGAAGTAAATGATGCGACCATACTTGAAAGGTTCCATCTTGGGTAGATCAGCTGTTCATATTTAATCATAGTAACTGATCAGGCATTAGGCAATTGGCATTAGGATATAAAATACAAGATCAGATAAAATCTCTTAAAGGGTTTAATTCATAAATATCGCTAACCTGGCCGAGCCAGAACCAAACATGAAATCACAAATCTCAAAATACATATGACAAATAAATACCAATCTAAAAAATAACAAAATCAAAGTAGTTTGTTTCGTGTTTGAAATTTTGATATTGTAAATTATTTGTTTTTTGTGATTTGTATTTTGGAATTTTTTTTCAAAACGCGTCAAGATTACTGAAATCAGGTACTAATGCCTAATGCCTATTACCTATTGCCTATTGCCTGAACAACCTTAGTATCTGTTGATCATCAGTGCTGACAAACAAATATTGAGAATTAGTAAAAAATTATATTTTTGCAGATTCTTACTACCATTATTTAATATGTCAGATTATCCGTATATTGATCTTCACACACATTCAGAGACAATTCCACAGCACGTGGTTGCCATCAGAAATGTTTTTTATGGCGATGCCCGCGATTATAAATTTAAAGAAGACAGATTTTATTCAGTAGGCTTGCATCCCTGGTTTATTGAACATGGTCTTGGTTCCCTGAATCAGAAGTTACTTGAATCGTTCTGTTCAAAGTCTTATGTATTGGCCGTTGGAGAAGCGGGACTTGATACAACTATCGATCAATTACAGGATATACAGATTGATATTTTTGAACTTCAATTAAAGCTGGCACAAAAGCTGAACAAGCCGATAATAATTCATAATGTCAGATCCGCCTCTTATTTTCAGGCATTGCTTAAGAAGGCTGATCTTAAGGTTCCGCTTATTTTTCATGGTTATAATCTGAATGAGGAAATAACTGCCGAATTTTTGAAAAAAAATTGCTATTTTTCTTTCGGGGATTATTTATTTCGTTCCAATTATAATGCGGTAAGGGTACTTCCAATGATTCCTGATAACCGTATTTTCTTTGAGACCGATGATAGTGATGAGACTATCGATAAAATATATGCTGCTGCTGCTGCAATAAGAAAAACTACCGTTGAAGAGCTGAAAAGGGTTACAGTGGTCAGTTTCAAGGAATGTTTTTTCCCTGATGTGAAATGAATGAAAATGACTGGCTTGCACGAACCAGGCTGCTTACGGGTAGCGAAAACCTGGAAAAACTTGTAAATGCCGATGTCCTGGTTGTCGGTCTGGGAGGAGTCGGAGCTTATGCTGCCGAACAATTATGCAGGGCAGGTATTGGCAGAATGGCTATTGCCGACGGTGATGCGGTAAAAACCACGAACAGGAACAGGCAACTACCGGCTCTCATTAGTACTGAAGGTCTTTCAAAAGCCAGTGTAATGGCAAAAAGATTACTTGATATCAATCCTGATCTGAAATTAACAGTCTATAACGAATATATACGAGACCAAAAACTGATTGAAATTCTTGACCATCCTTATAATTACGTGGTTGATGCAATCGACATGCTTTCACCCAAGGTGTATCTTATTTTTCATAGTCTTCAACATGGCCTGAATATTGTTAGTTCGATGGGTGCGGGTGGAAAATATGACCCTGGTCAGATACAGGTTACAGATATTTCTGAAACTTATAATTGCAAGTTTGCATTCGACATCAGAAAACGATTGCATAAACTAGGGATAAGCGCCGGTGTGAAAGTCGTATTTTCTCCTGAATTGGTATCAAAGGATGCAGTGATGCGTACTGAAAATGAGCAAAACAAGAAATCGACAGTGGGTACTATGTCTTATATGCCTGCCGTCTTCGGATGCTTCTGTGCCTCTGTTGTCATCAGGGATATTATCAGCAGTACAGTAACTGCGCACGGCAGTGCGCAGCATGACATAGTCAAAAGATAGTAACTGCGCACGGCTATGCGCAGCAATGATATAATAAGATAATATGATATTATGAAAACATCATGCCTCTTGCTTATGATTGCACTCTTCTGTCAATCAGCCCTGGCCGACGAGCCGGTAGTGATAGTAAAGTCAAAAATCGAAAGTGTGACTGTGTATCTGAGTGGAGGAGCTCAGATTACCCGGACAGCGAAAGTAAACCTGAACCCGGGTAATACAAATGTGGTGATCTCGGGTTTATCGCAGAGTCTCGACCCACAAAGCATACAGGCAAAATCCTCCGGCGACTTCACGATTTTATCTGTTAGCAACCAGATTGATTACCTGACGAACCAGCCAAAACCTGAGGAAACTGAACTATTGGAAAAGTCAAAAGAAGACCTTGATCACAAGATAGCGGAGAAAAACGGCGAGTTGGAAGTATATAACCAGGAAGAAGGCATGTTACTGAAAAACCAGTCCCTGGGTGGTCAGAATACCGGAGTATCAGTGGCTGAACTTAAGCTTGCAGCAGATTTTTTTCGTACAAGATTAACAGAGATCAAAAAACTAAAACTGGAACTCAGTAATTCTATCAAAAAACTGAATGAAGAACTGGTAAAAATCAATGAACAGATTACACAGTTGCATGCCAGTACCACTCAACCGGTTGGAGAAATTACGCTGCTTATTTCTTCCGAATCGGTTCAGAATGGAACTATCAGCCTTAGCTATTTTGTACCGGGCGCTTCCTGGAGATCTTTATACGATATAAAAGTGAAAGATGATTCCGGCAAGATCAACGTGATTCGAAAAGCCAACGTGTCCCAGGCCACGGGTGAGAAATGGGATAATGTAAATCTGACATTGACTACCTCTAATCCTTTGCAGAGTGGTAATAAAGCTGAATTATCACCATGGTACCTGGCTTATTATCAGGTAATGCAAACAAATTATAAACGACCTTTGGCAACCACAAGAGAATCAATGGCACCATCAGTGGCACAGGCAAAACCTATGGAGAAAGATGAAGAATCAGTTAATTTTAACCTGCCAGTGGTTGAACAGGTAGAAAACATGACGTCCATGTCCTTCGAAATTAAACAGCCATATACCATTCCTTCCGATTCAAAGGAATACCTGGTTATCATCGGGGATTTGAATGTGACTGCTCAATTTGAATACAAATGTTCACCGAAACTTGATCCTGATGTATTCCTTACTGCACAAATACCGGCATGGGAAGATTACGACCTGCTCAGCGGAGAAGCCAATCTTTTCATGCAAGGGACTTACCTCGGCAAAACGATGATCAACTCGAGGGTGCCTACCGATACTCTTTCGCTTTCACTTGGACGTGATAAATCTGTTATTGTGGAAAGAAAAAAGATCAAGAATTATTCTTCCAAGCAATTTCTCGGATCGGATAAAAAGGTTAGTGTGGCCTGGGAAATCAATGTGAGGAATAATAAGAAAAAAACCATTGATCTTATGATTGACGACCAGGTACCTGTTTCCACCAATAAGGATATTGTAGTGGACAAATCGGATTATAGTTATGGAAAAATCAATGAAACTACCGGAATTATTACCTGGAAAATGAAGATAGATGCTGGCAAATCTGAAAAAATTGGTTTCAAATATTCCGTGAAATACCCAAAGAACAATATGATCATTCTCGAATAATCATGCCCCCGACCGTAATATTTTAATTAGTGTTTGTCTATAAAGTCAGTATTTTTTGATATAAGAACAAGGATTACTCACAATCATATTAATTTTTAAATGAGTTCTTGAGATCGCTTCGCTAAGTTAACGATTTAGGATTTATGAAGTAAGTGTAATCATTTGATTTAATGATAATATCAAAAATCTAAAATCGATAATCGATATTCGTCAATCAAAATATTGAATATTATGGACAAATCCTAATTATACTGGCAGGTTGTGATAATGGAGATGTAATAATAAAATTAATAGAAGGTTCCTTTACGAATCAACCGGCCTTACCGGTAACCAGATATCAAACCTGGTACCTTTCCCGGGTTCACTTTCAACTGTGATATTACCATGGTGCTCATCCACGATTTTTTTTACATAACTTAACCCAAGCCCGAATCCCTTGACATTGTGGATATTCCCGGTAGGAACGCGGTAGAATTTTTCAAAAATCCGTTTCTGGTCTTCCTTCGAAATGCCAATCCCGTTATCTTCAACAGAAATCAATATCCCATCCCCGACATTCTGTGTTGTCACTTTGATTTCAGGTACTGTTGCATTGTACTTGGATGCGTTGTCAAAAAGATTATACAATACATTGGTGATATGAACTTTATCACATAGAATATTTGATGGTTCTGCATTCAGTTCTTTGTAAATGTTTCCACCCTTCTTTTTGAGATGAAGTGAAAAGGTACTCACCACATTTAAAATGGTTTCATTCAGGTCAAGGTCAGTAATTTTCAGTTTCAGTTTACCGGTTTCAAAAATGGCCATTTGCAGTACTTTCTCAACCTGGTAACCAAGCCGGTTAGATTCCTCTTCTATAATGTTGGATATATGATCGAGGTTCACATGTTCTGAAGAAATAGTCTTGTCCTTTAACATCTGTGAAGCCAGGGATATTGTTGAAATGGGCGTTTTCAACTCGTGAGTCATATTATTGATAAAATCAGTTTTGACTTCTGATAATTTTTTTTGTTTCAGAATAATATAAATTGACCAGGTAAAAACCCCGATAATGATCAGGGTAAGAAAGACCGATGAGAAGGTCATGAATCCCAGTGATTTAATGAGATAATTGGTTTTTTCGGGGAAATAGATCTCAAGGGATTTATGGGTGGAAAAGAAATCGTTTGGATACAGATCGGTCCTGAAAACCTCATGATTGGTTCCTGAATGATAATCCTCTGAATGAACAATAACAGTAGGTGTAGCATTCCTGACGGCATATTCAAAATCAAGATCAATCCCGTTGTTTGTTAATTTATTAGTAATAAGAGAATCAAGTGCAACCGGATTAATTTTTGAAAAGGTATCCTGATCATACATCATCATCCGGTCGATGATATTTTCAACGAATGATTTTTTATTGATAATTTTATTCCTGAATTCAGACTGGATGCTTTTCAGCTTTTGTTTGTTATCAGGTGGATTACCGGATGGAGAGTTCTGTTTATCAGACTGATAAATGATTGAATCACCTGATATCACTGTGATTTTTGACCTTGTGGTTGATTTCCCGTTTATTTCATGAAGAATAAAATTCTGGTCAATTGACAGGTTGGGATGTAAACTGTCCTGATAGAAGTCAAAAATGGACTTATCAAACTGATCGCGGAAAGATAAAAAATATTGATCTATAAGATTGATATCCTGGTTTGTAGATTGTATCTGGTGGTCAATTTGAGCAACTGTTTCCCTGGTTTCCAGTTCATTAACAACATCAGCAAGCGATTTATTCACAAGCTGACGAAATTGCTTGTCTTTTACTTCAACGGCGTTCTTTATCCAGTAAGCCTGCAGGACGATGAGTCCCAGCAAAGCTACCGTCATTACTGAAATTAATATAAGTATGAACTTGCGGCTCATGGGGCAAAGATAGATTCATTACAGTCTTATTTTACCAGCATTTAACATACTTTAACATATCTTATTGCCACTTAATTTGATAGCTATTTACCTTTGGCCACTCGATAATAGCATTACTTCATGAAGGTTTCAGGTTTAGAGGGTTTTTCAGCCATCAATCCGGTTATTACAATCGGTATGTTTGATGGAGTGCATAGGGGGCATCAGCAGATCATCAGCCGGCTTATCGAAATTGCAGGCCAGTTAAAAGGTGAATCGGTGATCATGAGTTTCGAACCTCATCCCCGTTTGTTTTTTGATCCTTCTGCACCTGATTTTAAGTTACTTACTACAACTTCTGAAAAGATCAGTATACTTGAAAAGACCGGTATTGATCATTTTATACTATGCCCGTTCAATGCTGAATTATCACAAATGTCGTCCTTTGAGTTTATCAGGGATGTATTGGTCGGACGAATGAAAATAAAAAGCCTGGTTGCCGGATATAATCACCATTTCGGAAGGAACCGCGAAGGTACTTTTGAGGATATCATCGGATTTGCACAACAGTTTGGCTTTGGTGTGGAAAAAATCGGCCCCTTCAGTTTCGGGTCGATAACCATAAGTTCTTCACTGATCCGTTCAATCCTGGAAAAGGGAGATATCATCCAGGCTAATAATTACCTGGGACAACAATACCGAATAAATGGAAATGTAGTTGAAGGCAATAAAATTGGACGAACCATCGGATATCCTACAGCTAATATACATTTGGAGGATAGTCATAAACTGATCCCCTGTTGTGGTGTCTACGCAGTGGATGTATTATCGGTAAACAGAATGTATAAAGGAGTATTGAACATCGGTCACCGGCCAACGATAGAAAATACAGGGAAACTTTACATTGAAGTTCACATTTTTGATTTCAGCCAGGATATTTATGGCCAGGAAATTACTGTGTTCCTGAAAGCAAAGATCAGGGATGAAAAGAAATTTGGAAACCTCACAGAGTTAAAGGAACAGATTACACGTGATTCAGAAATTGCTGGGAAGTTATAGGCACTAGGCATTAGGCATTAGGCATTAGGCACTAGGCACTAGGCATTAGAAACCAGGAAATATATAATAAAGACTATCAATTATCGTCTTGTTGAATTGTTGTAACGCAACTATATAACTTTGTTACTCTTTCACCTTTTCACCTTTTCGCTATTGCCTAATGCCTAATGCCTAATGCCTACTCAGTGATTCTCATTTTAAAGAAAGAGCGGTAAACAAATATCAGCGCAATAATAAGGAAAATGAAGCCTACATAAGGTGCGCTTTTTCTGAAACCGTCGGAAATAGCAATTTCCATAGCTAATAAACCAAAAAGCGTTGTGAATTTAATGATGGGGTTCATCGCAACCGAAGAAGTGTCTTTAAAAGGATCTCCAACAGTATCACCCACCACGCAGGCATTATGAAGTTCGGTACCTTTTTCTTTGAGGTCGACTTCAACCACTTTTTTTGCATTATCCCAGCAGCCACCGGCATTTGCCATAAAAATGGCCTGGAATAGTCCGAATACTGCGATTGACATTAAATAACTGATAAACAAAGAGGCTGGTTGAAAATTATTATTTATTCCGGATGGTGAGGAGAAAAATGCAAAAGCTAATGCAAATGAGAAAATTGCAATAAAAATGTTGATCATTCCTTTCTGCGCATATTTTGTGCAGATTCTGACTACTTCAATGGAGTTTTCTGTTGAAGCTGAAACAGAATCATTGCTAAGATTGATATTTTTCTTGATATATTCGACAGCACGATGAGCGCCAACAGTGACTGCCTGAATTGATGCACCTGTAAACCAGTATATTACTGAACCTCCAAGAATAAATCCAAGAATCGTATAAGGATTCAGCAGGTTCAGAATATCCTCGATCTTTAATTCCGGATGAACTATTTTCAGTTTGCTTTGAATTACGAGGATCAGGGAGAATATCATTGTTGTTGCGCCAACCACGGCTGTTCCGATAAGCACAGGTTTGGCTGTAGCTTTAAAGGTATTTCCTGCACCGTCATTGGCTTCCAGATAATGCTTTGCTGTACTGAATTCAGGTTTAAATCCAAATTCTTTCTCAATTTCCTGTTCAATACCCGGAATTTGCTCGATCATTGAAAGTTCATAAATAGATTGTGCATTATCGGTCACAGGTCCGTAACTGTCAACCGCAATTGTAACAGGACCCATGCCGAGGAATCCAAAGGCAACCAGACCAAAGGCAAAGATTGAAGGATAAATCATGAACTGATCCAATCCGAATCTGCTGGCAGAATATGCAATGAACATAAGAACAAAAAATACCATTCCTATCCAGAATGCACTGAAATTACCTGAAACCAGTCCTGAAAGAATATTAAGCGATGGACCTCCTTCACGGGAAGCAGCAACCACTTCCTGGGTATGCCGGGATTTCGGGCTGGTGAAAATTTTGGTGAATTCTGGGATCAATGCGGCCCCTAATGTTCCGCAACTGATAATGACCGATAATGTAATCCAGAGATTACCGGGAATGTTGCCGATCAGGATGCGGCTGATGATAAAGGTGACAATAATTGAAAGAATGGAAGTGATCCATACAAGAGAGGTCAGAGGTTTTTCAAAATCAATATCATCTTTGTCAGCAAAACGCATTTTACTGTATGCCTTATTAATCCAGAAAGCAAGAATGGATGTTATTATCATGAGCACTCTCATGGAAAAAATCCATGTAAGGAAACTTGCCTGGTACTGAATTTTAAGGGCTTCAGGCATAGTGTAACCAACGGCCAGGACTATAAAACTAATAAGTGCAACACCCGTAACACCATATGTTTCAAATCCGTCGGCTGTGGGACCAACGCTATCACCGGCATTATCTCCTGTACAGTCAGCAATTACGCCGGGGTTTCGGGGGTCGTCTTCCTTTATCCCGAATACAATTTTCATCAGGTCTGAACCAATATCCGCGATTTTGGTGAAAATTCCCCCTGCAATCCTTAATGCTGATGCACCAAGCGATTCGCCGATAGCAAAACCGATAAAACTGGCTCCGGCAAGAGATCTCGGAACAAATAAAAGAATTATCAGCATCATGATCAGTTCAACGCAGATAAGCAATACACCAATGCTCATGCCTGCATCAAGCGGAATATTCAATAACTTGATAGGTTTCTTTTCCAATGAAGCAAACGCCATGCGACTATTTGCCAGAGTATTCATGCGAATTCCAAACCAGGCAACACCATATGAACCCAAAATTCCTATCACTGTCCATAACAGGATCAGCAAAACTCCTCCGACTGAAATGGATTGTAAGAATCCAAAATAAAATGCAATACATACAGCAATGAATATCAGTAATATAATTAAGAATTTACCTTGCTGTATCAGGTAGGTTTTACATGTTTCAAAAATAACTTTTGATACATCAAGCATTGATTTGTGTGCTTTCAGTTTTTTTACCTTCAAAAATTGAAATAATCCAAATATCAATCCAAATAAACAAACTAAAAAACCAAATAATAACATGTTGTTTTGAGAAGCTGATAATTCCGGTACTTTCAAATCAGCTTCGCTTGCAAATGTGAATGCCGGTAGGGCGATAATAGTCAACAGACCTGATAAAATTCGTTTATACATTCGGTATTATTTATTTTTTAAGGTGCAAAATTAATTGAATTAAACCTAAAAGATATTTCCCCTTAACAATTAATTGTGATATAGGTTTAAATGAATTAAATTATTTATATGTAATACGATGATAAACAATTTGATATCCTTAATTATTATATGTACTTTATTTATAGACTTTGTTTGATGAATTTTTACTAACAGTTTAAAATGATGAGGATATTGTGATTTACATCTCTTGTTTTACTTTTGCACCTCAATTATTTAGTACCTGTTCATAATATTCAATATTTTGATTGACGAATAACGATTAACGATTTTAGATTTCTGATGTTATCATTAAATCAGATGATTATTTATACTTCATAAATCAAAAATCGTTGATCCTTGTTCTTAAATCAGTTTAATTACAAACTCTATTAATATAAATAACATATGAGAGAAACTTTGAATTACAGGGTAAGAGATATTTCGCTTGCTGATTTTGGGAGAAAAGAAATTGAGATAGCAGAAAAAGAAATGCCCGGACTGATGTCCATCAGGAAAAAATTTGCTGCATTTAAACCATTGTCAGGAGCCAGAATTACTGGTTCGTTGCACATGACGATTCAGACGGCTGTGTTGATTGAAACGCTGGTTGAACTGGGAGCGGAAGTCAGGTGGGCCAGTTGTAATATATTTTCAACACAGGATCATGCAGCAGCTGCAATAGCTGCGGCCGGTATTCCTGTTTTTGCCTGGAAGGGAGAATCCCTGGAGGAATATTGGTGGTGTACATTGCAGGCGCTCACTTTCCCGGGAAGCAAAGGTCCAAACCTGGTCGTTGATGATGGCGGTGATGCTACATTAATGATACATCTGGGTTTCAAATCAGAACAGTATCCGGATGTACTTGATAAAATTTCAGATAACCACGAAGAGAAAGTCATCCTGAATCAACTGAAAGAGGTTTTAGAGGAAGACCCGACGAAATGGCACCGTACTGTGGCCGAATGGAAAGGTGTTTCAGAAGAAACTACCACCGGTGTTCACCGGTTATACCAGATGCTCGAAAGAAATGAATTACTTGTTCCTGCTATTAATGTGAACGATTCGGTCACCAAATCCAAATTCGATAATTTATACGGGTGCAGGGAATCTCTGGCCGATGGTATTAAAAGAGCAACAGACGTAATGATTGCAGGAAAAGTAGTACTGGTATGTGGTTACGGGGATGTCGGGAAAGGCTCGGCACGTTCAATGCGTGGATATGGCGCCAGGGTTATCATTACTGAAATTGATCCCATTTGTGCATTACAGGCTGCTATGGAAGGCTTTGAGGTGATGACTACGGAGGATGCCCTGTCTGAGGCCAGTATCTTTATTACTGCTACCGGTAATAAGGATATTATCACCCTGGAACATATGCTTAAAATGAAAGACCAGGCCATTGTTTGCAATATAGGTCACTTCGATAATGAAATACAGATGGACAAACTTGAGAATTATCCCGGAATCAGGAAAATAAATATCAAGCCTCAGGTTGATAAATATGTTTTTCCGGACGGGCATGCCATATTCGTGCTTGCCGAAGGCAGGTTGGTGAATCTGGGTTGTGCTACCGGACATCCTTCTTTCGTAATGAGTAATTCATTCTCAAACCAAACTCTTGCACAGCTTGATCTGTGGAAGAACAATTATGCTATTGGTGTATATCGTTTATCAAAGAAACTTGATGAGGAAGTAGCCCGTCTTCACCTGGAACAGATAGGAGTAAAACTTACAAAACTTACTGCCGGGCAGGCTGACTATCTCGGTATTCCCGTCGAAGGACCTTATAAACCGGATCATTACAGGTATTAGTATCTTTTTTCTGAAATCCTAACTCGTTTTGGCAACAAATTCCAAAATACAAATCACAAAAAACAAATAATAAACAATCCGCCACGGCGGACAAAATTCAAATACGAAACAAACTACTTTGAATTTGACATTTTGTTGATTGATATTTATTTGTTATTTGTATTTTGAGATTTGTGATTTCTTTTTTGGTTCTGATTCGGCAAGGTTAGGATTTTATTAGGATAATTATAGCCGGTAAAATTTTACCACCTTTCTCTCCATTTATTTGTTTTAGGGTTGAAATCATATTTATATTCATGATGCCACCTGCTACGGCGGTTCGTAATATCAGGCAAACTGATTGTAAAAATGAGTTCGTGGGACCCGCTGTTGTAATTCTTAAGGTTTGATATTACTACATCATAAGAATACGCAACCTTGTATTTTTCATTGATCTTTGCTCCCAGTAAAATGATTATAGCATCTTTTAACCTGTAAGATATGCCTGTCATGAATTTCTGCAAATACTGAACATTCATATTCAGATCTAATTCCATTGGATTGCCGAGGGTTTTGCTGATCAGGAATGACGGTTCTGCCGTATAGTTCTGGAGGAAAGAAAAAATATACCCTCCGGTGGCATAATAATGCCTGCTCAATGGTAAAAGTCCATCCTTGTTATAGTTAACAAAAATCTTAACCTTGGATTGAAGTAATTGCAGACTGGACAGACCAAGATAAAAGTGTTCGTTGTACAGGTATGTTCCGAATGAAATATCAGAGTTCCAGACTTTATCTGTCATGTTCAACTGGATGGCATTATCTCCCTGTTCGTGTATTGTCATTTTGCTCCCGTCAACACTATATCTGACAAAAGTACCTCCGATGCCCATAACCAATGCGACTTTATTAAGGTCAATATGATGAGCATACGACAGATTCATGCAGAAGTTGCTGAAAGGTCCTGTTTGGTCTTTCATGACAAAGGCTCCTATACCCATAATCCTGTTGATTTTACCATGAATACTGATGGATTGTGTCACAGGTGAGTTATTAAAACCAAGCCATTGGTTACGGTAATGAAGTATTGCCTCAGGATGTCCTTTTGTACCGGCATAAGCAGGATTGTACAGCAGTACATCCACCATGCGCTGGCTGAATTGGGGCAATTGCTGGGAATGTACAGCTGTTATTCCTGACATGCAGAGGATGATCAGCAGAATGGTCTTATGAAGGTCATTATTCCTTAAATTATCAATTATTCTGTTCAATTTTTTCATTCCGGGTTCCGTAAGTTTCTTCAATTAGCGAATGATAGTGACATCACCATGAATGGTTGCTTTTCCACTTCCGGGAACAAGAATGAAAAAATAGGTGCCGGCAGGAACATCAACGCCTTTGTATTTACCGTCCCAATCGTTCTGGTAGTTCTTTTTCTTATAAACAAGATTACCGTTCCTGTTGTAAATTTCAAGATCACTTTCAGTATATTCTTCAATGTTATCAATGTAAAAGGTGTCATTTACACCGTCGTTATTGGGAGTAAATGTGTTATACACTGTCAGTTGTGGTAACGGTCTCTCTACTACGGTAATAGTCATTGATGCATGGCCTGTGCATCCTAAAGAATCAGTCACAGTCACATAATAGGTGGTGGTTACCGTAGGGGTGGCTATAGGATTTGCAATGAGGCTGTCGGATAATCCTGTTCCCGGTGACCAGTGGTAAGTCCAGCCTGGGCTTGTATTTACCGACAACTGAACACTCTCTTTCCTGAAAATGGTGGTATCACCGGTAATCTGCAATGCAGGAGTGGGGCTCATGAATACTGTAGTGGAATCAGATGCAGAGGAACAAACATTTGTAACGGTGACAAAATAAATACCAGGGAAATTCACTGAAATTGAAGAGTTGCTTGAACCTGTGGACCAATAATAATCAGTGATATATTGCCCAGTTGCATTAATCTGCACGGTGGTTCCCTGGCAGACAAGGGTATCATTAGGTAATTGCACCACTGGTAAATTTAACAGGTTGACTGTAACCGAATCGCTGGAATGCGGGCATTGGTCGTTACCATTAAATACTTCTACAGAATATGTTCCTGAACTCCAAACCGTAATAGTCTCGGTTGTTGCCCCGTTCGACCAGAGGTAATTGGGTTGATGACCTGCATCCAGAACAGCCGAATCGCCGTTGCAGATATTGATATCATTGCCAAGTTCTACAGTCAGAGCCGGAATAACAGTAATAATGATATGATCACTGGATTCCCCGCATCGGTTGGAAACGGTGACCCAATATGTACCTTCCGATTGAACAGTAATGGAAGAAGTGCTGGCACCCGTAGACCAATGATAGTCGGCTTGTGCATAATTTACGGATAACACCAGTGAAGTTCCCTGGCAGATTGAAGTATCATTCCCTAATGAAAAAACGGGCGAATTCAGAACAGTAATCAAAATAGCATCAGAATTAGAACAGCCATACTGGTCAGTAACTGTCACTGAATACAAACCTGCTGAATTAACCGGATAGGTTGGAGAGGAAGAACCATTTTGCCATAAGTACTGGGCAAATCCCGCGCCTGGATTCAATATTGTATCTGTTCCGGGGCATATATTCGTCGTAAGAGGGCCAAGATTTACAACAGGTAAGGGATGAATAATTACCTGTTCGGAAACAGTATCAACATAACTGCTGTAATTCAGGATCAGTTGTACAGAGTAAGAGCCTGGTGCAGTAAAATGATGTACCGGGTTCATTGAATTGGAAATGTTTTGCGATCCTGAACCCGGATCACCGAAATGCCAGACTACAAAGCTCACATTGCTGGTATCAGAAATATAAAATGTTGTAGTATCACCATAACAGGTATTTTCAAAATTAAACCGCGGGTTATTGAAGTAACTCTGTATGAAGTTCGGTAAACCTATTCTGCAGATTTTATTATTGAGTGATATGATATTATCTACATAATTACAGAAAGCTCCGCTGGCATTCGGGTTATTGATAACTCCCAGAAATTTTCTCAGTTTGCGTGCAGCATATATTTTACCATCAAGACCAATTTGAAGGGCGCCCAGTGAAATGGTATCACAGGTGGCAATAGTCACAACTGAACCCGGAATATTTGAACTCTGCAGATTGAACTGGTAAATCTTGTGGTCAGTACTCACATATAATTTTGCTGCATCAGGAGAAAATTCAATTCCATAAGGTACGTCTGCGAAATTTGTAATGCTTATCGGAGAAGTAACAGCGCCGGTTGTATTGTCGAAGTTAAATATTTCAATGGTATTGTTTTTTGCTGTGGCCAATGCGATTCTTGTACCGTCAGGCGATGCTTTCATATAACCCTGCGCGTTGGAAGATACTCCGTTATGAGTGGTTCCTGCTGAACTGATCACCGGAATGACATTGACACCTGAATTGCTTACAAGATAGACATAAAATTTATTTGAATTCCACTGATGACTGATAACCCAGAAATCGTTTCCATTGGCATGTTTTACCGCAGTGAGTTTTTCAGTCACCGGAGCCAGTAGCTGAACATTTTTCTCGCTTCCATCCACATCTCCCAACCCGCCGTTCAATGTCATATCGACTTTGGTATATCTCAGGCCGTTTATTCCTGCCAGTGAATCAGTGGTGAATACATAATATATGGTGGTCGAGGATGGTCTGGGGACTATTATTGCAGGCTGTGTTGAGTAATAGTTGCCGAGCAGTCCGTTACCGTTGGGCATTACATTATGGATTTTATTCCAGATTTTTACACCATCGGAATAAAATAACAGGCTTCCGGTATTATCCGATATACAGGCTGATCCGCCATAAGAGTTTATTTGTCCATCGGTTATAGCATTCGGTGGAGCTGTATTGAACCGTAATCCTGCCCTGCTGCCAAAATACCAGTAATTGCTCTCGTTCTGGGAACTGGCATTCAGGCTAATAGCGATAACACAAATGAAAGAAATAATCGTTGTATGTATTCTCATCAGAAAAAGCTCTTTCTGTCTGGATAGAAACATTTGGGCTTAAATATTCGTTCAAAGATATATGAATTTGTCGTTTATTATTTGACTCTCTGTCATATTTAACTTTTAATCAACTGACATTACATAATATCTGAATTTATAAATCGTTTTTTTTCATGAATTTAAGGAGTAAATTTCAATATATTAAAATAATTTCAAAAAAGCAGAGTTTTAAAAAATGTTAATTATACACGCTAAATAAAAATAATAATGTCGAGAAACCTATTATTCTTTCTTTTACTGGTATTTTTTACTGAAACCACAGTAAACTCTTATTCCCAGAGTTCAAATCCAATCAACTCATACGGATCACTTTCTGACAGAGTTAATACTATCACTACTGCAGTTCCGTTTTTAATGATAGCTCCTGATTCGAGGGGTGGAGGCATGGGAGATGCCGGGGTAGCTACCTCACCGGATGCTAATTCCATGCATTATAATGCGGCAAAATATGCCTTTGCCGAAAACGATATGGGTTTTTCGGTATCTTATACCCCCTGGCTGCGCGCATTGATTAATGATATTAACCTGGCTTATATTTCCGGATACAGGAAATTCAAAAGAAACCAGGCGCTAAGCGCTTCTCTGCGCTATTTCGCTCTTGGGAATATTACCTTTACTGACAATACGGGTAATAATATCGGACAATATAATCCGAATGAGTTTGCTGTTGATGTGGCTTATTCGCGATTGTTATCCCGCAAACTTTCCGGAGCCGTTGCACTGAGATTCATATATTCTAATCTTACCGGAGGGCAATTAGTTCAAAATATTGAATCACATCCTGGAATTGCTGCATCCTCTGATATTTCAATATATTACCAGGATAATTTTGAACTAGAAAGACGAAATGCCCGCTTTGGGTTTGGTGTAAATATCTCGAACATAGGTACTAAAATATCGTATACAGCTAATGCTGATAAGGATTTTATTCCGGTCAATCTGAAAGTGGGAGGATGCCTGACTCTCAATATAGATGACTATAATTCAATTGCTTTTACTACTGAGCTCAACAAACTCCTGGTTCCCACCCCGCCAATCTACAAAACCGACTCAACAGGTTATGTTTATGATAGCCAGGGTAACCAGGTGATAGAAAAAGGAATGGATCCCAATGTATCTGTGGTAACCGGTATTTTTCAGTCATTTTATGATGCCCCGGGAGGTTTTAAGGAAGAATTCCATGAGATTACTTATTCACTTGGCGCCGAGTACTGGTATGAAAAACAGTTCGCCCTGAGGACAGGATATTTTTATGAAAATCCCACCAAAGGAAACCGCCAATTCTTTACCTTTGGAATTGGCCTGAGACTGAATGTATTTGGCCTTGATTTTTCATATCTGGTTCCAACCCAGCAGAGAAATCCACTGGAAAATACCCTTAGATTTACCCTGAACTTTAACCTCGAGTCATTCTCTGCACAAAACGAACCTAAAACTAAACTCCCTTCGAAACAGTAATTATCAGGTAATTCATTAAGTTCGTAAAGTTTGTAAAGTTCATAAAGTTTGTAAAGTTCATAAAGTACTACCTCTAATTACTTCCCATTGATTAATATCCTGCTGCCTAATAGTCTAACAGTCTATAGTCTACAGCCTATTTACCTAAAACCGGAAAAATGAATTTCAGGATTGGATTCGGCTATGATGTTCACCGTCTTGCTGATGGGGAAGAACTGATTATTGGCGGGCTGAAAATAGAACATAATAAGGGTACGGTTGCACATTCCGACGGTGATGTTCTTATTCACGCTATTTGTGATGCATTACTTGGGGCGGCAAATCTGAGGGATATCGGGTTTCATTTTCCTGATAATCAAATGGAATGGGAAAAAGCTGACAGTAAGATTTTTCTGAAAAAGACAATTGAATTACTGCGTTCTAATGGCTACCTAGTCGGAAATATCGATACAACACTATGTCTGCAGAAACCTAAAATACATGAATTTGTTCCTGAAATTATATCAATACTTGCAGGTTGTATGGGGATTTCAGAAGGAAATATATCGGTAAAAGCCACTACTACCGAGGAACTTGGATTTGTCGGAAAGGAAGAAGGAATATCAGCTTATGCGATTGCTCTGATTTTCAATGACAAAAATTAATTCTTTGTATATGTCGCAGTAACGGTTTCTGTATTGCCGGTTTTCAATGATTTTTTT
Organism: Bacteroidia bacterium; assembly: GCA_026391255.1. Classification (GTDB taxonomy): domain Bacteria; phylum Bacteroidota; class Bacteroidia; order Bacteroidales; family JAPLDU01; genus JAPLDU01. The sequence continues at coordinate 20,844 of JAPLDU010000072.1, forward strand.
ACCGGGATTTCAGAAACGTAATATGTCAGGCTTATGGTACTATAATTTGATGATATATTTCCCGAACCATATACCTGGTATCCTCCAGTTAAACTCTGTTCTGGAAATGTCATTACCGACCCGTTTATGGTGGCATAAGCATAATTTGAACCTCCGATCCCGAAAAAGTTTGAGACAAGGATTGCCGTAGAGTCAACATTATCTAGAGAAATGAGTACCTCGTAATGCTGACTGCCATATGTAGTACTGTTTTCGGAACAATTCCACGAACCTTCAAATTTTGTTCTGACATCCGTTTTCGAAGTATTACTTGTATCTTTTGCACAGGAAAATAAACCAATGATTATCAGGCTGACAATAAGAAGCAAATAATAAGTCTTTCTCATAACTAAAATTTTAAAAGATTTGCGATAAACAATTCCGGAGCTGTAAAGATAATACATTTATGTGATTCTTATTTTTCCTTCTCCTTTTCCGGTTATCTTCCCGATGATAGCTGCATGTTCTATCCCAGCATCTTTTAAGTTGTTTATCAATTTAATAGCATCCTGTTGTCTCACGGAAACAAGCAGACCTCCGGACGTCTGAGGGTCGGTCAGTATGGCTGGTACCACTGCTGATAGTGATGAATCCCATTCCAGCAGGTCGTGGATATAATCCAGGTTGTTCAGAGATGCATGGGAACAGTTCACCATTGCAGCCAGATCAGTAAGTCCTTTAAAAAGAGGTACATCTGCAAAAATTACCTGAGCATTTACTAAGGACGCAGTAGTCATTTCGGCCAGATGTCCCAGCAGTCCGAAACCACTGATGTCCGTGCAGGCGTGTACCTGGTAATGAGCCAAAATTTCAGCGGCTGTTTTATTTAATCTTTTCATTGAATGAATCACCGCATTAGTTGTTTCCTGGATTTCAATGCCATTCCTGGCAGCGGCAAGAACTAACCCTGTACCGATTTCTTTTGTCAGAATAAGTAAATCCCCTGGCCGGGCGCCAGAATTTCGCCAGATCGAATCCGGATGCGACATTCCGGTGACCGAAAGGCCAAACTTTATAGTATTATCTGTGATTGAATGGCCTCCTGCAATCACTATCCCTGCTTCCGACGCCTTGGATGAAGCGCCTTCCAGTATACTCTTTAAAACCATGGCAGGCAGGCGGTCAGAAGGAAAACATACTACACTAAGCGCAAATAAA
>JAPLDU010000072.1:22061-37158 GCA_026391255.1 Bacteroidia bacterium
AAAGGCTTACCGCCCATTGCATAAATATCACTCAATGAATTGGCTGCTGCGATTTCACCGAACACAAAAGGATCATCCACCATGGGTGTCACAAAATCGATTGTTCCTGAAATTGCAATATCCTCATTAATTTTGTATACAGTTGCATCATCATTTGAACTTTGATCAGCGAGTATATTATTATCATAATTAACAGGTAGTGAGTCTAATATCTTTTTTAACAGGGCAGGTTGTATTTTACAACTGCATCCCATGTTATCTGAATATCCGGTTAGTTTTATAACAGGAGATGTAATTCTTGAATTATCTTCAAGTTGGTGATTACTAGTTTCGTCAATCGTCTCATTAAATGATGAATAGCCCATATCGATCGGAGCATTCCCTTTTTCTCTGAGTTCCGAATAACATTTTCCGATTATTTCTGTGGCTGCTATAATTTCATCAGGTGTTGTAGTTTTACCCGTGGAAAAACGAACAGAACCGCGGGCAAATTGAGTTGGCACGTGCATGGCCTTCAGCACGGCAGATATCTGAACCTTGCCTGAGTGACAGGCGGCTCCGGCTGAAGCAGCTATTCCGGGCATACTGTCAAGCATACTGTCAGCATTTACCCCCGGAAAGCCAAGGTTCAACGTGTTGGGCAATCGTAAATTATTATGTCCGTTCAGCTTCACATCCGGAAATAGTGAAGTGATGCCCTGATACAACATATCCCTTGTAAACTGCATATTAGCCTGGTTTTCAACAAATCCGGATTTTGCCATTTCGCAGGCTTTTCCAAGCCCTGCAATACCTATGATATTTTCAGTACCCGCTCTTAAGCCGGATTCCTGGCCTGCACCATGCATATAATTTTCAAGCTGTGTATCCCGCCTGATATATAATGCACCGATCCCTTTAGGAGCATGAAGCTTATGACCTGCCAGGCTTAACATATTTACTCCCAGTTCTTTTACATTTGTCCTGATTTTTCCTATGGATTGAGCAGCATCCGTATGAAAAATGATGCCATATTTTCCGGCAATAGCCGCAATTTCAGGAATCGGTTGTATTGTACCTGTTTCATTATTGGCATGCATGATTGTAATCAGAATTGTTTCCGGGTTGATCGTATTTTCAAGCATCTCTAAGTCAATCAAGCCTTGATCATCAACTGGCAGGTATGAAATGTGGAAACCGTTTTTCTGCAGGTATTTACAAACTTCAATGATGGCAGGATGTTCTGTTGCCGAGGTAATGATATGATTACCCTTACTGATGGATGCAAATGCACTGCCTTTCAATGCCATGTTGTCAGATTCGGTTCCGCCGCTGGTAAATATTATTTCTTCTGGAAGGCAGTTTAGCAGATCGGCTACCTGTTCCCTCGATATTTCAATAATTTGTTTTGCTGCTTTGCCATAGACATGACTGCTCGAAGGATTGGCAAAACAACTGTGCATCACGGATATCATATGTTCAGCCGTTTCCCGGTCTATCGGAGTGGATGCATTAAAATCAAGATATATAGGTTCCATTCATTATCATTTTCAGATACAAAATAAATTAAAAAGCATGTGGTTTCATGCTTTCATAAAATAAATTATCCGGTACACCCCTCATTTGAACCGGTTAGGCGCTTAGGGAACAAAACTTACCAATATGCTGCAGCTAATCTTATTCCCGTGAAACGGATTTAATTTTCAAATTTGCACATTTTCAAATTTTCAAATTAATTCAGTCACTTATTTTGATATTTTGCAACAAAAAATAAAATAATATCATTTAAATATAATATCCTGTAATTCATATAATTATAGTATTATTTTCAAATTATTGTGTTGATACGGATGGAATAAATAACGGTTAAGGAATAAAATAAAATATTTTGAAAGACAAAACAGAAAGATTTGAATTGGTTGCTACCACTTTGCACGGTTTGGAGCAGGTATTGGCTGAGGAGTTGACCCAGATTGACGCTGAAGACATTACCATTGTAAAAAGAGCTGTCAGATATACGGCTGATAAAGAATTGATGTATAAATCAAATATTTATCTCCGCACAGCTATAAAAGTTCTCAAACCAATTTGTTCTTTTACAGTCAGGAATGATGAAATGCTGTATAATGAGGTTGGAAAGATTGACTGGACTAAATATATGGATGTTAATGATACTCTTGCAGTTGATGGAGTAGTTTCCTCTTCTGTATTTAACCATTCAATGTACGTGGCGCTTAAAACCAAAGATGCCATTGTTGACCAGTTTCGCCGGCTTAAGGGTTTACGCCCATCGGTGGATATCGAGAACCCTACCCTGAGGATCAATGTTCATATCAGCGAAAGTGATTGCGACCTTTCATTGGATAGTTCTGGCGATCCGTTGTATAAACGGGGTTACCGGAAGTTCCGTAATCTTGCACCACTGAACGAAGCTTTGGCTGCCGGAATGATATTGCTTTCAGGCTGGGACAAAAAATCTAATTTTGTAGATCCTATGTGTGGTTCAGGTACAATCCCTATCGAGGCAGCATTGATTGCTTATAATATTCCTCCCGGAATTTACAGGAAAGAATTCGGTTTTGAAAAATGGAAAGATTTTGATGAAGACTTATTAAGGGATATCGCCGACAATGTTACAGAATCTGCTGAGTTTGATTATCAGATCAGTGGAACTGATATTTCGGCAGAATTCATTCGGTTTGCAACCTCTAATGCCAGGAATGCCATGCTGGTAAATAAAATTTTATTCAGCAGGAAAAAAATGGAAGAATTTGTTCCTCCTGCCGGCGGAGGTACCGTAATCATTAACCCTCCTTATGGACAAAGAATCCTGAAACAGGATATCAATAAATTTTATTCAATGATTGGAGAGCGACTGAAACATTATTATGCAGGTTATAATGTCTGGGTGCTGAGCAGTAATGTAGATGCAATGAAAAATATCGCATTACATCCGCAGCGTAAAATATCTCTGTTGAACGGTGATCTGGAATGCAAATTCATGAAATTCCCTATTTATTCAGGAAGTAAAAAAACTGGTAAGAATATTTCTGATTCACCAAATGATAACGAATCAGATATTACTATGAAAAAGGATGTTAAGTATCATAAACATGATCAATAAGTTATTTTTATGAAACCGGGTTTGATTAAAATTTTGTTCATCATATGTTCAATTGCTCTGTCGGACTTTTTTGTATCTTGCGATAAAGCATGGGTCGACTGTGATACATATAATTTCTCCGATTGTAATGAAGTCGAACCTGTGGTTGGTGAAATGAAGATACATCTTACCATCAATGCTGAAAACGACAGCGTTCCCCTTGTGGTGTATTATGGGAATTTTGAGGACAGGGATACTGCCTATGCAGATATTGTGAGGGCAGATACAGTCACCTATTCGCTTCCGGTTAACCATCGTTACTCCGTGACAGCAGAATATACTTCCGGCGATAAACATATTACAGCGGTGGATGGAGTTGAAATGAAAAAGAAATCTTCTGAAGTATGCAAGGCTACTTGTTGGAAAGTCACCGGTAATGAAATGGATGTCACTTTACATTATAAATAGAGTCTGTCAATAATATTCAATATTTTGATTGACGAATATCGATTAACGATTTTTGATTTTTGATGTTATCATTAAATCAGATGATTACATTTACTTCATAAATCAGAAATCGTTGATCCTTGTTCTTAAATCAAAAAAGAATGACTTTAAAGACAAGCACTAAATAATATTATTAATCAGGTAGTTAGTCTATAGACTATTAGGCTGTAGGCTTTAAGTATATCGACTTATGACTGTCGACTAACGACTATAGACTAAAGAACAGAATCTGAATGAGATGAATAATTACTTAATAATAAATAGCATGAAAAAATTGACTTTTTTACTTTTATTGGTTGGCATGGTTGCCATATTATATTCATGTTTTCTTGATTGCATTGTTGGTTCAGGAAAGCCTGTCACAGAACTGCGAAAAACCGGTAAATTCAATTCCGTGAAATTTAACGGATCCGGGAATCTGCATATCCGCAAAGGACCGGTTGAAGAGCTATCAATCACTGCTGACGATAACCTGATGCCTTACCTGGAAACTAAGATCAGCGGAAATACCCTGGTTATTTCTGAAAAAAAATGTTTTGACAAACCCAAGCAACTCGATTACCAGCTTAGTTTGCCTGAAATGAAAAGTCTTATACTCAATGGTTCAGGTAATATTGACGCTACAGATACATTCAGACTTGATAAGTTTGAAATTGAGCTTAATGGTTCGGGGAATATCATGATGAACATAATAGCAGACAAGGTTAGCAGCCAGCTATCCGGTTCAGGAGAAATTGCCCTGTCAGGCCGGACTGGTAAACATGATGTTGAGCTTAGCGGATCTGGTGAATTGAACTGTTTTAATCTCAGGACTTTGGATAGTGAAATCGACCTAAGTGGTTCAGGAGTGTGCAGAGTCGAAGCAGATATGACACTGAATGTAAGCCTCAGCGGTAGCGGAGATGTCATCTACAAGGGTAACCCAAAATCGAGGAAAACAAATATTACTGGCAGCGGTGAGGTAACACAGGCTGAATAAAAGGCTGGTAACGGAAAAATCAATAAAAAAAGGGATTGATTTCCCCTTTTTTTATTGATTGAATTTTGATCATGAGATTGCGATCTTACGCGGACCTTTATCTTTGGCTTCTTCCTTATTAGGAATCACAAGTGTCAGAATTCCGTCTTTTTGTGAGGCGGTAATTTTTTCATTGTCAATTGACTCAGGTAAACTGAAGGAACGGGTGAAGCCTTTATATGAAAACTCACGTCTCATGTAATTGTCATCATTTTCCTTTTTTTCGTCTTCTATTTCCGAAGAAATAGTGAGCACACGATGATCAACATCAATCCTGAAATCATCTTTGTTAAGACCAGGTGCCGCTAATTCGATCCTGAAATCTTCTTTTCCTTCAATTATATTCACTGCTGGTGTGCAAACTCCTGTCTGCCATTCCCTGAAATTTGAAAGAAAATCTTTTCCGAAAAAGTCATCTGCCCAGGTCGGCAGAAATACTTTACTTCTGACTGTTGGCATCATAATTTTATCCTCCGATATTTTAGTTATACTTAATTTTAATTATACCGGAGATTTAACAATGAATATACCAATTTAAAACAACCGCCATTATGGCAGTATTTAATAAAATAAACTGACAATATGTCATATTATTAGGAATGTTTATTGGAGTGATATAGCTAAGTAGTAAATAATCAGTTAAATATGCAATATCAGATAATTACTTAAATAAAGAATTGTTTATGGATGTTCGGAAATCAAATATTGGCCAGGTGCTTATTTCTGAATTTTTAACACGTTTTGGCAAAAAAATCCAAAAAACAAATCACAAAAAACAAATAATAAACAATCCGCCGCGGCGGACAAAATTTCAAATACGAAACAAACTACATTGAATTTGTCATTTTGTTGATTGATATTTATTTGTGATTTGTATTTTGAGATTTGTGATTTCTTGTTTGGTTCTGGCGAGTCCAGGTTGGGATATTATCCATAAATTTCTTTTTTTGAGGCGATCAGTGTATTCTTCAGTAATGAAACCACCGTCATCAGGCCAACACCACCCGGAACCGGAGAAATATAACTGCATTTGGGTGCTACTTCGTCATATTTTACATCACCTGTGAGACGAAATCCCGATTTTTTTGTTGGGTCTGCAATCCGGTGAATACCGACATCAATTACAACCGCTCCATCTTTAACCATATCGCCTGTAAGAAATCCAGGACTGCCGATAGCAGCAATGATAATGTCGGACTGGAGTGTTATTTCTTTTATATTACGAGTCTTGCTATGGCACAGTGTTACAGTGGCATTTCCCGGGTAGGCTTTTCTCGACATCAGGATACTTACAGGAGTTCCAACGATGTTACTTCTTCCCAGAACAGCGCATCTGCGCCCTTCGGTTTCAATGTGGTAACGTTTCAGTAATTCAATAATCCCGAAGGGAGTTGCAGCTATATATGACGGCAGGTTCAGCATCATGCGCCCCGTGTTTACAGGATGAAATCCATCTACATCTTTTCGGTAATCAATGGTTTCAATTACCTTTTCAGGAGAAATGTGTTTTGGTAGTGGTAACTGGACGATCAAACCATCCACTTCTTCATCTTCATTTAGTTGAATGATTTTCTCAAGTAGTAATTTTTCTCCGGTATCTTCCGAAAGCCTGATCTCAGTAGAACGAAACCCGATCTGCTCACATGCTTTTACTTTACCTGCCACATAGGTTTCACTCGCTGGGTCATTGCCTACAATTATAGCCACCAGATAAGGAATTTTTAAATTTTGTTCTTTTAATCGTTTTACTTCTGTGGCAAGTTCATTTTTTATTTCCTCTGCAATGAGTTTTCCATCAATTATTTGCATAATGTTTTGATTTTCAATTTGAATATGATAAATTCATAAGTCATAAGTCGTAAGTCGTAAGGCATAAGGCATTATTCGTAATTCGTAATTCGTAATTCATAATTCATAATTCATAACGGCTTACCTATGGATTGACTTTAATGCTCCGGTTTCTGGGCAGAATTCATAATATGCTGCTTTGTTTTTAAGTAATTTCAGTGGCAGGCTGGAAATTACACCAAATTGGGCAATGTTGAGCCTTGTTGTTGTAAGAGCTTTATTGCCAAGGGAAATCTGAGCGTCAGCAGAACCGGGAATCCTGTAATATATGCCATCTTTTGATTTGTTCAGAGAATCAATCCGGTTGGCTGTAATCTGCAAATTATCTTTTGCACCTGTGCTTTGAAGCTTTAACAGTACTGGCTTTGAACCCTTACCGGCAGAGGTTTTTATTCCGGCAGTTTCACTAAAAAAACATAAAGTATCCTGCTCACTTTTTATATTAGCTGGTACAATTTCAAACCATGAAGTATCTGAACTGATATTGGTAAAACCTGTAAAAAGCAGTAAATAGCGTTCTTCTATTCTTGACAGTTCATTAATAATGAACTCAATAGAAAATTCACCCGGGTATTTGTCGTTTTCACCGCTCAAAATAGATATTTTGTCTTCCCTGATCTCAAAAATATGTTTTGCAACTTCTTCTGCCTTTTCATCGGGGGTTTTCTTTGCAAGTACAGTCTTATACACAGGAATGCGGTAAAAACTACTATCGGTTTTAATAGTACGGTAGGTGGTATCTGTTTTTTCTGCAAAATTGCCAGACACGCCTAAATCTCTTATTATGCGGTGCTTTGCAGGAGGCGGAAGAATGATCTTTTCGTTTTTTCCACTGACAGGAGTTTCTGTATTTTTTCCAATGGATGAAAGGACACCGTTTTCATTTACTGAAACAGGAATGTAGCGGAACATTCCGGATTGATCGATAAGGTAATATTGTTCGGGGTCGGGGAGGGGATATTGATAAAAGAGAAAACCTGTCATTCTGAAAATGCCTGTATCGTTTATTTGTACATTTTTGATGCCGAGGTATTTATCAGCATAAGTAGCATAGGGTCCTGCAGTAATTTGTTTCTTTTCAGTGATGATCCCAATTTTCACTAATGTTTTTGGCAGTGAATAATATTGCGGGTGGGCATGAAGTTTCAGCTTTTTCCATTCTTCAGATGAATACTTATTCAATTTATTTATATTGATGATCCTGGTAGATTGGCAATTGCTGAATATTACAATAATGAAGAAGATAATAACCCTGAAAAATAATTTGGATCTTTTTAATTTACCCATTTGAGCTTATTATTTGCAAAATTACTAAGTTTAAGAGTTTATAAAGTTAAAAGTTCATAAAGTTCATAAAGTCTAATACCATAAATAAATTTATAAATAATTGATTATTAACTAATATTTTATGACTTTTAACTTTCCACTTTATAAACTTTATGAACCCAGATGACAGCAATGAGTGATTAAGACATCAAACTTACCAACATGTTGTCGCTAATCTTATTCCCGTGAAACGGATTTAATTTTCAAATTTGCACATTTTCAAATTTTCAAATTAATTTAGTTTCGTCAGATTTTATTATTCTTTTGTTTTGAAAGATGGTTGAATGCTGCCCCGATATATGATATGATATCACTGGCAATCAGAGATTCCTCGCTTACAACGTCAGCTGCAATATCGCCGGCAAGACCATGAAGATAGACTCCTAACAGAGATGCTTCTTTGGATGAGTAGCCTTGAGCGAGCAAAGAAAGGATCATGCCAGTAAGAACATCACCGCTGCCACCGGTCGCCATTCCGGGGTTTCCGGTAGAGTTAAAATAACAGGTGCCATCAGGGCAGGCAACACTGGTATAAGCTCCTTTAAGCACTACAAATACATTGTTTTTTATTGTGAATTCCATCAGCATTTGCAGGCGGGTATAGCTATCCCTGAAAATTCCAACAAGTCGCTCAAATTCCTTGGGATGTGGTGTAAGAATACTTGAAGGCGGGATCATTCCTATCATTTCCTTATTCTCAGACAGTATGTTAATCGCGTCCGCATCAATAACCATAGGCAGCCGGAGATTTTGGAGTAAATCATAAAATGCATCCCTTGTGGTGGGCGACTTTCCTATACCCGGTCCGATGCCAACAGTGGTGAAATTTTCGGTAAGCGGGATTTTGGATATTACTTTATTATAACCGTCAATACTCGTCATTGCTTCAGGAACGTCGGTCTGTATGATGGTATAGCCGAAAGAAGGAATATGAACGGTCAGCAATCCGACACCTGTTCTGAGGCAGGCCCTGGAAGCCAGTATTGCAGCTCCCATTTTACCATAACTACCAGATACCAGCAATGCATGTCCGAAATTTTTCTTATGTGCAAATTTTCGCCTGATCCGGATCAATGGTAAAATATCTTCTTCCCTCGTATAATATTTCTCAGTTTGGGCTATATCAATAAAGGTCTGATTAATACCAATGGGGATCACAGTCCAGTTTCCCGTATATCTTTCATTTTCAGGAAAGAAAAATGAGAGTTTAGGAAATTCGAATGTCAGGGTTTGCCTCGCTTTGATGATATTTTCCTTTTCATTGGCTGAGTTATCTTCACCGAACAAGCCGGAAGGCATATCAATAGCGATGATATCCTGTGCATTATGGTTAATGTGATGCACGATATGAGCGGCAAAGCCGGTGAGTGGCCTGGTAAGACCAGAGCCGAACATAGCATCTATCACAACGCAGTCATTTTCAATTACCGGCATTTCATCATGATCAAAGAGATTCACAGGGTTGATGCTGGTCTGCATCGACAATCGTTCGTAATTTTCCTTGAAATCATCTGATTCATTTGACGAAGCCCTTATTACAAATACATCGGTAATATAGTTATTTTCTGCCAGAATTCGTGCAATCACGAGGCCATCGCCCCCGTTGTTTCCTGTTCCTGTAAAGATTTTAAACCTGTGTGCGGCAGAATAGTGTTTCATGATCCAGGTAGCAGCATTACCGGCGGCTCGTTCCATAAGTTCAATAGAGGAAACAGGTTCGTTCTCAATAGTGTAGGCGTCGCCTTCTTTGATTTGTTGTACGGTAAATACCTTCATGACAGGAAATTTGATACAAATTTAAGATTAATTATGTTATTAAATAGATTTTTGTGAATTTGGCAGAAAATAAGCAACTTTGAAATTAATATTGAGTGTCGGAATTTAATTAAAGTATTATATACCAATAAATTGTTAATTTATGTTTAAAGGTCAGCCCAAAGGGTTATTTGTGCTAGCGCTTGCCAATATGGGTGAGCGATTTGGTTATTATACCATGATGGCAATATTTGCTTTATATCTGCAGGCAAAATTTGGTTTTTCACCGGCAAAAACAAGTTTTATTTACAGTACATTTATTGCTTTTGTGTATTTTCTTCCTTTGCTGGGGGGGCTTATCGCAGACAAACTCCTTGGATATGGAAAGACCGTACTGATCGGCATACTGATTATGTTTGCAGGTTATGCTCTGCTGGCTGTGCCGTCAGGGTCTGACAATGCAGGATTCATGATGATGGTCGGAGCATTGACTCTTATTGCACTCGGCACCGGGCTTTTCAAAGGAAACCTTCAGGTGATGAACGGAAACCTTTTTGACGATCCAAAGTATAGTGCGAAGCGTGACGTAGCTTTCAGCATATTTTACATGTTTATTAATGTGGGTGCATTTTTCGCTCCCGGTGCTGCCCAGGCTGTCAGCAATCATATCCTGGCAAAAGATAATTTGAAATATGAGGCAAAAGTACCGGAATTATCTATTAAATATTTGAATTATAAAGTAGTAGATTCAGTACAATTTTCAAATAATGTCTTATTAAAAGCGAAAGAGAAAAAAGATATTATCAAGGATTATCCTTCATATCTGAGCTCCGAGAAAAAAGGACAAGCAGTTTTGTTTCAGCATGAAAAAGACAAAATCGGCGCTGAACTGGAAACAATCGGAAAATCGCAGCTTGGTAATTTATTTACAGATACAGGGTCGTTTGCAAAAAAATACACAGTTTCGTTAAGCAAGTCGTATAACTGGGGATTTGGGATTGCCTGTTTAAGTATGATCATTTCACTTTTAATATTTATTATAGGAAGAAGTACTTATAAGCATGCTGATTTTTCAGAAAAGCAAAAAGCAAAAGATGAAAATAAAAAATCAGAAATAGTTGAACTCACCCATGATGAAACCAAAACCAGGATCGTAGCACTGCTGCTTGTATTCTTTGTGGTGATATTCTTCTGGATGTCGTTCCAGCAAAATGGTCTTTGTATGACCTTTTTTGCACGTGATTATACCAATCTTAATGTAAGTTCAGGCCTGTATCTTTGGTTTACGCTAAAAGCCCTGCTGCCATTCATTCTTGGATTTTACGGATTATTAATGATTTTCCAGAACAAGGATGTTAAAAGAAAGATGATTGGGGGGGGGATGTTGCTGGTTGCTATGGTGTTTATCGGCCTTGTCTATCATAATGCAGGTTCCGGATCATTTAAGATTACTCCGCCCATATTCCAGCAATTTAATCCATTCTTTATTGTCATCCTGACACCCATTTTTGTAGCTTTATTTTCATGGCTTAACAGCAAAGGCAAAGAACCCTCGGCACCCAGGAAAATAGGATTTGGTATGATCATCGCCGCAATCGGATTTGTCATTTTATTATTTGCTTCCCTCGGACAGAAATCACCTTCAGACCTGGTCAGTGTGTCTGATTCACTTGTTTCTCCCAACTGGCTGATCTCTACATATTTTGTTCTTACAATAGCTGAATTATTTTTAAGCCCGATGGGAATTTCCTTTGTTTCAAGGGTCGCTCCACCCAAATATAAAGGCATGATGCAGGGCGGCTGGTTTGCTGCCACGGCAATCGGTAATTACCTAGTGGGATTGATGGGATTCTTCTGGGATAAACTTCCTCTCTGGTTATTCTGGCTGATCCTTATTACCTGCTGTATATTGTCGGCTGCCTTTATCTTCTCAGTCATGAAGCGTCTTGAAAGAGCCACCCAAAATGTGTAATCGTACAAGATCGAAATTTGAAATCTAAAGAATTGAGTCTACTCCGAAAAGAATAAATTTTTGACTAAAGTCTTGTAACAAGTTGATTATCAATTACCATTACTTTAAAGTAGTGGCAAATGAAATCACTGAAATATAGGGCTTTAGCCAAATTTGTTTCAAAAATAAGGACTTTTCGGAACAGACTCAAGAATTGAAAATTTGAACTTTACAAACTCCGACTCTACAATTCTTTTACAATGTCAATGGTTTCATCATTGTTAAAGTGAATTTCGAATCCGTGTTTCTCAAATACCCTGATCATGGCTTTATTATCCGTTGTCGTCTGGGCAACGATTTTATGCAATTCCCATTTTTGGGCTATATCAAGGCAAAAATCGGTCAGTTGGTTACCCAGGTCTTTGTGCTGCCAGGAGTCAATCACAAGAACAGCATATTCGACCGTTTCGTGTTCAGAGTCTGCGACCAATCGCCCTACCCCTATCAGTTTCTTTATCCCGTCTTCTTCTAATTCAGCTACAATGGCGATTTCCCTGTCGTAGTCAATGTAACAGAATTTAGTGGCAATATTGTGTGAGTTCCAGTGAAACATATACCTGAACCGCGAATAGATCGATTCTTTTGAGCAATCTGAAAGCATTCTGATCCATAATGGTTCATCTTCAGGTTTAATAGGCCTTAAAGTGATTTTTAAATTTTCCAGAAAAATGTCTTTTACATATTTTTCAGGATAAGGCTGCAGTGCAAGATGACCGTATGGCTTATTAGTGGTGCTGGTGGAGGTCTTTCCTATTACTATCCTGGCATCCAGCGCCAGAACATCATCTTCTGTCACAATCAGCGGATTAATATCCAACTCAATGATTTCAGGATAATCGGCAGCTATATATGACATCCTGATAATTGTTTCAATAAGTCTGGCTTTGTTTTTAGGCTTGCTGCCCCTGTATCCGCTGAGAAGGGGATACATTTTCAGTGATTCAAGCATATGTCTGGCCAATGCTTCATTTAAAGGTGGAAATCCGATCGTCCTGTCCTGGTAAAGCTCAGCAAGGATGCCACCCATACCAACCATGATCACAGTTCCAAAAACATTGTCTTTCTTAATACCGAGGATCATTTCCACTCCATTTTTTAAATCTGCCATTTTTTGAATGCTTACTCCTTCTATCCTTGCCTTCGGTTGATGATTACTGACATTTTCTATGATCCTGTTAAACCCTTTGACGAGACTATCATTATCATTAATATTCAGGATTACGCCACCAACATCGGATTTATGAGTAATATCGGGCGATTGTATTTTAAGCACTACGGGGTAAGTCATTTTATTTGCGATGGAAACTGCTTCCCCGGCATTGGTTGCCACAACGGGCATGGTAGTTTTAATTGAATAAGATTCCAGTAATGATTTTGATATGTTTTCAGCCAGTACGCCAGGATTTTCGGGCAGCGACCTGATAAAATTCTCCCTGATTTTCTTCCTGTCGACCTGGAAATCAACCGGGATATCTTTTGGTGTCTCGTAAAGGATTTCGAGGTTTTTTGAATAATTAACCAAAATCATAAAAGCCCTGATCGCCTGTTCGGGAGTATGGTAGGAAGCTATACCTGCGTCAGCCAGTATCTTCATTCCTTCATCCATGCTTTTTCCACCAAGCCATGAGGCAAGAATTGGCTTTGAGGTAGTTCCCGAAAGTTTTGAAATTTCCACCGCGGTGGCTGCCGGGTTTGTCATGGCCTGAGGCGTAAGTATTACAACTATTGCATCAATACCGGTATCCTGCAATACAATTTGTGCAGCTTTAGCAATTCTTTTCGACCTTGCATCACCCAGAACATCAACAGGATTCCCGTGAGACCATGAGGGTGGAAGGTTCTCATTTAAAAGCTGCATGGTTTTTTCCGAAAGCTGAGCAAGCTGTCCGTTCAAAAGAATCAGCGTATCGGTTGCCATTACTCCCGGTCCACCGGCATTAGTGATAATCCCCAGTCTTGGTCCCAGCGGGATTTTTTCCCTGCCTATAAGTTCGGCACAATCAAATATCTCACCGATATCAAATATCCTTATCATTCCTGCTCTCCTGAAAGCAGCATCATAAATGGCATCCTCCGAAGCCATAGCTCCGGTATGCGATGCAGCTACTTTTGCCGATTGCGGGAAACGTCCAGCTTTATATACCAGGATTGGTTTTGACCTTGCAAAAGCCCTCGAGGCCGACATAAACCGTCTTGCATCCCTGATTGATTCAATATACAGGATGATTGATCCGGTGTTGTCGTCCTCACCAAGATAGTTGATAATATCTCCAAAATCGATATCAAGGCTGTTTCCCAATGAAATGAAATGTGAAAACCCGATTTTTGCATCAATGGCCCAGTCAAGGACAGAAGTGCACAATGCTCCCGATTGCGAAACAAAAGCAACATTCCCGGCTTTCGGCATACCTGAAGCAAAACTTACATTCAGTTTATTTACAGGAGAAATGATACCAAGGCAATTGGGTCCCATGATCCTGAGTCCGGGGTTGTTTTGCTGGTACTCAACAATCTGATTCTCCAGTTTCAGACCTTCTTCTCCCGTTTCCTTAAACCCGGACGTCATGATAATTATACTGTTTATACCGGCCTCACAACAATCTCTTATATTGAATGGCACCTGTTCCGGAGGCGTGCAGATCACAGCAAGATCAGGCTTTCCCGGAAGGCTTTGCAGATCAGGATAACAGGGTATTCCAAGGACAGCTTCAAATTCAGGATTGACAGGATACACAACTCCCCTGAACCCTCCGCCTACCAGGTTGCTTAATGTTTTACCACTGACGCTGTTTGGATTTGATGATACTCCAACGATTACTATCCTGTTGGCATTGAAAAAAGAATCCAATTTATGCATGCTGCTGATCTGTTTATTGTTAGAAGTCTTGGAAACAAGATGCGATTTCAAAAGAATCACAAATTACATAACGACAAAAGTAGATTTTATTTTCAGGTTTGTGACCCGGAATAATTGCCGGCCGCCGGAATCAAAGGTGCAACTTGGTGATCTCAGAAATTCAATGCAGTAAATAAAACTTTTCTGATAATTATTCATTAGTGTCCCACAAAATTAAATATTTCGTTCCTACGGAACTTTATTTTCAGGATCAATTTATTTTCTACCAATATATTATCCCTACGGGATAGTCACGTAGTGACTTAATATCGGTAGAAATATTGTAACCGGGAAACTTAAGCCCCATAGTGGGCGAAATATTAATTTAACCTGTAATAATAATGGGTTGAAACATTTCAAAGAAAGTTTTACCGGACAGTAAAAATATTTATTATCTGTATTAATCTAAACATCTTCCACATCCGGAAGCTTAAGCACAAAGCCATATTCCATTTGAAAATGTGTGAATAATGTAATTTTTTTTAAAAGTTGTGTAACACATACCTGAGTATAGGTGCCTAACTTTGGCAATTCAAAATTGTTAATGTAAATCACGGGTATGTACCCTAGGGCAAGCCCTGGACCCAAAGTTCCGCAGCAGAGCTACGGGGTATTTACCCTCCGACTTTGTCGGGATGATTCGACTTAAAATTT
>JAPLDU010000117.1 GCA_026391255.1 Bacteroidia bacterium
AGTCCTTTATATTCCACGATACCCTGCGGGTTCATATAGATTTTATCCGCTGCAGTGGCAAGGTAATAGGCTTTCTGGGTGTACTCGTCAGCATAACTGATGATAAATTTCTTTGAATCTCTGAATTTCAGGAGGGCTTCCCTGATCTCATCAATTGTTGCTATACCAGCTGTTGATACTTCTGACAGGTCAAGGTAAATACCTTTGATGAGAGGATCATCCTTCGCCTTATCAATATCCCGCACTATATCGTTCAAACCCAGCTTTGAGGTTCTGAAATTCATGAAGCTGATATTTTCAAAAGGATTGCTGGAACCACGATCAGAAATTTCCCTGTCCAGCCTGACCAGAAGCACTGAATTTGGTTTCACGGTCACTGTTTCTTCATGTGGTATAAATGAAGCAATGATACCTCCGACTATCAGAATTATTAAAAAGAATGAAATGATCAGGCCAACAATGGTAGCCAGCATGAATTTTAAAAATTGTTTCATCTTATTTTCAATTAATTAATTTTCAACAAATATATATTTTCCCGCTGAATCTGACGAATGACAGCATCAAAAAGTTACATTTCAGGCGAACATTTGAAAAGTCAAACTCCGCCTCCGGCAGACGAACAATCAAACATACGAACAATCAAATTATTACATTATCAAATTACCACATTATCATATTATCACATTTTCACATTACCACATTATCACATTACCACATTATCACATTATTAAATTTTGATTACTTTGCACAAAAGCTATTGAGCATTGACTGAAACAGTTCTGATATTGGGAGCGAACCTTGGCGACAGGCTGAAAAATTTGTCGGATGCCTTGTCTTTGTTAGGTGTCAGGGCAGGAACGATTGTTCGGCTTTCATCGGTATATGAGTCGGAACCCTGGGGCTTTGAAACAGATAATTGGTTTTTTAACCAGGCGGTGGTTATGGAAACAGAATTACAACCATTGGATTTGTTGTCAAAAATTTATGAAATTGAAGCATTGCTTGGTCGCAAAAGGGAATCAGAAGGGTATACATCCCGCACGATTGATATTGATATTCTGTTTTACGGAAATGAAATTTTCAATTGTCCGGAACTGACCATCCCACATAAAAAAATACATGAAAGGATGTTTGTCCTGAGACCAATCTGTGAGATTATTCCTGGTTTTATACATCCAACCCTGGGAAAAAGTATCAGGTCTTTGCTTGATGAGTGCCGGGATAAAAGTCAGGTCAGGGTTTTTAACAAATGATCCGGATTTTCATGCAAAAAAATAAAGATTAGTCCTAACCTGTCCGATCCAGAACCAAACAAGAATCCGCCACGGCGGAACAAATAACAAATAAATATCAATCAACAAAATGACAAATTCAAAGTAGTTTGTTTCGTATTTGAAATTTGGATATTGTTTTTTATTTGTTTTTTGTGATTTGTTTTTTGGAATTTTTTGCCAAAACGCGTCAAGAGTTCAGAAATAAGTTACTAATCCTTGTCTTAGACTTAGTCATTTAGTTGATCAAGACTGGGACAAGGACTAGGATTAAGACTAAGATTAAGATTAAGACAAAGATGAAGGCTGAGATGAGGGCAGATTAAGCATCATTTGTATCTGCTCCACAGAAAAACTGAAAGCATTTGCAATGATCTTTGCCTTGCAATAGAATTTTTCCCTGGAGATCAGGCTGGTTCTGATAAATTCGGCCAGTTCGTCAGCGGTTTTTCCGGCCAGCAGCGGTCTGACCTTCCTGCTGTCTACAAGACGCCGGAAAATGACCCCCGCATCAAGTTTCAAATATATTGTGATACCGTTCTCATTCATCAGATCCATATTGTTAAAAAAGCATGGAGTACCTCCCCCAGTTGCAACCACGATATTATCCCTTTGAATGACTTCTTCCAGGGCATTATTCTCATACATTCGGAACTGATCTTCTCCAGACTCATTAAAAAAATGGGAAATACTTTGCCCTGAGTTCAGTTCAATGAAATGGTCAAGATCAATAAATTCAAAATTCATTTTCCGGGCAAGTTTCCGGCCAATGGTGGATTTTCCACATCCCATGAATCCGATAAGAAATATCCTCATTAAATAGCAAATTATTCAGGCTTCGTCAGGACATTTGAACAATCGAACATACGAACCATTGAACAACCGAACATTTGAACCATTGAATAATCGAACTTAAGAACCGGTGAATAATCGAACATACGAACAATTAAACAATCGAACATACGAACATTTGAATAATTCAATCATTTTCAAATCTTCAAATTCCCAAATTTTCAAATTAATTTCAAATGTCCAGTTTCATTTGAATTCCTAATGAATCGAGCAGTTTTGTTTCAGGAGATTTTGTCTCTTCTGCAGTTTCGCGTGTATCGACAACTTCAAAATCAACATCTTCCTCATTATAATTGATCTCTTCCGGTTCGTCTTCCGCTTCTTTTACCAGGGGTTCCAACCAGTTGCACGATTTTATGGAATATGTCGAAAGTCTCTTCCCTTTTGCTTTTACTCCCTTGACACCCACGAATTCTGACACATCAACAGATTCGGGTTGACGATCGCTTTGCTTTCCTCCGAATTTCAGTTCCAGACGCGGAAACTCATCTTCGGAAATACTGACCAGTTTTGATCCAGGTTCCTCGCTGATGAACAGTGATTTTTTATCTCCCGGTTCTATGCAAAACCGTTTCAGGTAAAAATATTTCTGTGAACCATCAAAATAAACAGCAGAAAAAACTTTGTCAGGATCATATTTCTCAATCAGAAAGATTTCATCTTCATAATGATTGGTTAAATCGTAGGAAGTGAGATAATAATTACCGTCTTTGGTGAAAACAATAATTTTCTCATCATCATGAAACTCGCCGATAAATCTGCCTCTGCTGTCACTGTTGAGCCTGAGCACCTCTTCGTCGAACCAGATATTTCTGCCCCCAAGCGTTGATTCGCCCTTTTTAATGAGCTCCACCTTGTGTACTTCATGGCGGGTGACCATATTACCTACCGAACTTCTGCCTTTAACGCTGAGTTTACGGAAATCGAGATCGAAAACCAGGCGGCGAAGCTTGCTTTTTGGTTTGAGAAACACTTTTACCAGTTCCGCTTCCCCATTGGCATTTGCACTTATGTACAGGACCTTTGTTCCTTCTTTTTCCCTCGAAATGTTATAAATCTTGTCCCTGGTGATGCCTTTCACAAAAAAACGTTTCATCAGCGCCGGCCCGCTTTTTCCCTGCCAGTAAACCAGGTTGTATATGGTACGTTCATCGTCCTGACGGAAGATACCGATATGAACAATCTCCTTACCGACAAAACTCTTTTCGCTTACTTTCATGATCCTGTATGTCCCGTCGCGCATAAAGATGATCACATCGTCAATGTCGGAACAATCACAGACAAATTCATCCTTCTTCAATGAAGTGCCGGCAAAGCCTTCTTTGCGGTTAACATAAAGCTTCTGGTTGGCAACAGCCACATCTGATGCCACAATTGTGTCGAAATTGCGTATTTCCGTGAGCCTGTCACGACCCTTGCCAAATTTTGTTTTAATCCTTTTAAAATAGTCAATGGCAAAGATGATAAGATTGGCAAGGTAATTTTGTATCTGTACAATCTGCTCTTCAATAGATCGGATCTGCTCATAGGCCTTTTTTGAATCAAATTTTGAAATCCGTTTGATCCTGATTTCAGTGAGCATTACAATATCATCGTAAACTACCTTCCGTTTCAACAGGTGCTTGAATGGTTCAAGCCCTTTATCTATCGTTTCGATAATAGATTCGAATGTCTCGCAATTCTCAATTTCAATATAAATGCGGTTTTCAATAAATATTTTTTCCAGGGTGGAATGATGCCATGCTTCATTAAGTTCATCATTTTGTATTTCAAGTTCTTTCCTGAGCAGGGCAACCGTATTGTCGACCGAAAATTTCAGGATTTCGCTGACACCGGTAAACCGTGGCTTATTTTCTTCAATGACACAGCAATTGGGCGAAACAGATATTTCACAATCAGTAAATGCATACAGGGCATCAATTGTTTTATCAGGAGAAACACCCGGCTGCAGAAGAATGACGATTTCCACATTTTCGGCTGTGTTATCGTCAATTTTTTTGATCTTGATCTTCCCTTTGTCGTTGGCCTTAATAATAGATTCGATAAGTCCCCCGGTGGTTTTTCCAAAAGGTATTTCGTTGATAACGAGAGTTTTCTTGTCTAATTTTGAAATTTTTGATCTGATTCTTACCGCGCCTCCCCGAAGCCCGTCGTTGTACCTGGAAAAATCCGCCAGTCCGCCTGTCGGGAAATCTGGGTAAAGAATAAAACTCTTTCCTTTCAGGTAATCGATGGCTGCATCAATGATTTCATTGAAATTGTGCGGTAATATCTTTGATGCCAGGCCAACTGCAATACCTTCGGCTCCCTGTGCGAGCAACAATGGGAATTTGACAGGCAATGTCACCGGTTCCTTATTCCGGCCGTCATAAGACAGTTTCCATTCGGTCGTTTTGGTATTGAAAACAACTTCGAGGGCAAATTTTGATAGCCTTGCTTCGATATAACGTGGTGCGGCGGAATCATCACCGGTAACCAGGTTTCCCCAGTTGCCCTGGGTGTCTATCAACAAGTTCTTTTGTCCCAACTGAACAAGCGCATCGCCGATAGAAGCATCACCGTGAGGATGAAACTGCATGGAATGACCAATGATATTGGCCACTTTATTGTATCTCCCGTCATCCAGCCTCTTCATCGAATGGAGAATCCTTCTCTGCACCGGTTTCAGACCGTCAACAATGTGAGGGACAGCCCTTTCAAGAATAACATAGGAAGCATAATCAAGAAACCAGTCCTTGTACATTCCTGAAAGATGTATGATATTATGAAATGTCTCATCATCACCGGTTTCAGAAATTACAGTTTCTTCTTCTGACGGCTCCTCAAGGGGCTCGGGGTTTTCAGACTGATTAATATCTTCAGGATCCATCTTGCAAAGTAAATTCAGGCAAAGATAAATTTTAAGGATGATTATTTTTGTGTTGTAAAATGTTTGTCACAGTTTTGTTGCTTATGTTTCTAATTGAAAGTAATTCTGTTGATCCTGCTGTGAATCTTGCTACAGAAGAGTTTCTACTGAAGCAGAACGACCAGGAATTTGCATTTATTTACATTGACAAACCCTCGGTGATCATTGGGAAACATCAGAATGCCCTGGCAGAGATCAATGTTAAGTTTGTGAGGACTAATGGAATTAGTGTTAACCGGCGAATTTCCGGAGGAGGAGCAGTTTATCACGACCAGGGAAACATCAACTTTTGTTTTATCCGTAATGGCCAGCCGGGAAAGCTCGTTGATTTCGGGAAACATACTGCTCCATTGATCTCCTTCCTGGATAAATTAGGGAAAGAAGCACGGTTTGAAGGCCATAACAGCCTGACGATAAATGGTATGAAAATTTCAGGCAATGCAGAACATACCTGGAAAAACAGGGTACTGCATCATGGAACCCTTTTATTTTCAACTGATTTAAAAATCTTAAGGGAATCACTTTCAACTGGTTATGGAAGATATCAGGACAAAGCCGTTAAATCAGTTTCTGCAAGTGTTGCAAATATTTATAATCTAATTGATAATAAATTAAATACTGATGAGTTCCGGAAGCTTCTTACCCTATATATCAGCAATTATTTTTCCTGTGAAAAATATTTCCTTAGCCTGGATGAAATGCAGACTATCAATTTGTCGGCTGAAGAAAAATATTCAGGCTGGGAGTGGAATTTCGGCTATTCGCCTTCTTACTGTTTTCAAAATGTGCTAAAGTCAGAAAATGAAAATATCAATGTACAAATTGAAGTGGAAAATGGATTGATAATAAAGCTGAACCTGCCAGGAGCCGTCAAATACGGGGAATATTTTGAAAATGTGGAAAAGCTGATGACCGGCGTAAAGCACGAATACAAAGCAGTTCTTAATGTTCTGAAGAATGCCGCTGATGGTTTTTCTCCATCTGTTATCTCAATTGAAAATCTGGCAGATTCAATGTTCTGAAATTGTTTTTTTTCATTTTGATATTACCTGTAAACATAAGTTCTAATCTGCTCCTGAAGATTAGGTTCCGTTGGAACGAAATATTATTTTTGTCGGACAATATTAATTACTTTTAGTCCCAATGTTTGAATTTTAATTATTTCTGTTATATTATTCATATTCAACTTCTTTTGCATGCCCAAAAGAAGCAAAAGGGCACCACGAACGAGAATACAACATGCACTTTCGCACAGGCCAACGCTATCGGGTCTGTGCATGTTGTATTCCGCACCGTTCGTGGACGTCCAACGCACAGGGCTTTCATAGTTAAATTTATGTAAAAAAATGTGGAAAAAATCATTATTATTAAATATTCTCATAATAAATGAGTGCGGAGCATAAAATATGAAATTCCTTATCAACGAATTGCTGTTTGAGTGAAGTCGAGGTACGAGACGGAACGAGTTCAATTCGTTAAGTCTTTTTTGCTTACTTTTTGTGACGACAAAAAGTATGAAGAAAAAAACATAAAAAATCATCTGGTAGAAATTCAAACTAATTTCTTAGTCTTTAAATTTTAATGAAATATGGCAAAAATTAATTTAAAACCCGGTGCAATGTTATATCCTTTACCAGCAGTACTGGTGAGTTGCGGTTCGGGTCCGGAAGAATATAATCTCCTCACCATTTCATGGACTGGCACCATTTGTTCAGTCCCGCCAATGTGTTCAATATCGGTAAGGCAGAGCAGGCATTCATATAATATCATCCGATCAAGCATGGAGTTCGTCATCAACCTTACCACCGCTGAAATGTTGCAAATGGTTGACTGGTGCGGTGTCAGGTCGGGGAAAGATCATGCAAAATTTGCGGAACTGAAGCTCACTGCTGTAAAATCTGATAGTGTGAAAGCGCCACTGATACTTGAATCACCGGTAAATATTGAATGTGTGGTAAAACAGGTCATTCCTCTCGGTTCACATGATTTGTTTATCTCCGAAGTGGTGGCTGTTCATGCCGACGAAACGTATATTGATCCTAAGACTGGTAATGTAAGTTTCGAAAAGGCCAGCCTTCTTTGTTATGCACAGGGACAATATTTCAAAACGTCAGGCCCAATTGAAAAGTTTGGTTTCACCACAAGGCAAATGTAACATCCATGACTGATAACAAAATCACAACACCCGGATCTGAAATACTGTTTACAGATGAGCCGGCCATTGCTCTTTACAATATTATCAGTCATTATTCTCAGGAAAAGCTTTTCATTATTGCAGATGAAAACACAGCAAAATACTGCCTGCCGCTTGTCAATATTTCCGGTTGGCCGGTAGCTCCGAAAATCCTGGAAATAGCTTCAGGAGAAGAAAATAAATCCCTCGACAACTGCCGCATAATCTGGGATTTTCTTATCGATAACGGAGCCGGCCGCAATTCTCTCCTGGTAAACCTTGGCGGTGGTGTAATCTGCGATATGGGAGGATTTGCCGCTTCAACTTTTAAACGGGGATTACAATATGTCAATATTCCAACTACCCTTCTTTCACAAGCAGATGCCTCGATCGGCGGAAAAACAGGAATAAATTTCCGTCAACTGAAAAACGAGATTGGTTTGTTTGTTGAACCACGTGGTGTGATCATTTTTACCGGCTTTCTTGCCACCTTGAGCTATGATGAATTGCTTTCCGGATTGGGAGAAATGATTAAACATGCCCTGATCGCTGATGAATCTTATCTGCATGAACTAATTTCTCTGAATATTAATCAGCCTGATATTGATCGCTTAAATTTATTAATTTTCAAATCGGTAAACATCAAAAGAGCCTTTGTTAACCGGGATCCCAGGGAAGCGAACCGGCGTAAAGCATTGAACTTCGGACATACTTTCGGCCATGCTTTTGAAAGTTTTTCCATGATAATCAATAAACCCGTCAAACATGGCATCGCTGTGGCAAATGGACTGATCTGCGAATTGTACCTTTCCCGGAAAAAATGCGGATTTAGAAATGACAAATTTACTGAAATCATCCGTTTCATATCCTCTGTATATCCATGCATCCCATTTAATCACGAAGATTTTGAAATTCTGATCAACCTGATGAAACATGACAAAAAAAATTCAAACCAGGCGGTTAATTGTAACCTGATTCCGGATGTTGGCCAGGTACTGACTGATAATCTGATTACGGAAGCAGAAATGACAGATGCGCTGGAATATTATTATGTTAATTACAGGAAACAGTGAATTACCGGGTATCACATCCGACTAAAATAATACAGGCTGAGATTAATTTGCCTTCATCCAAGAGTATCAGCAACAGATTGCTTATCATCAGTAAATTGTGCGGTTCAGCTTTTAAAATTGAAAAGCTCTCTGAAAGCGATGATACCAGGATTTTAGAAGATGCGCTTCGACTCACCGGTCATATGATAAATGTCGGAAACGCAGGTACTGCCTTCCGCTTCCTTACGGCATATTTATCCGTTACTCCGGGCGAATGGATACTTACCGGTAATGAAAGAATGAATGAACGCCCGGTAGGTATCCTTGCCGATGCTTTAAACAGTTTAGGCGCTGAAATTTCTTACCTTGGAAAACTAGGTTTTCCTCCGTTAAAAATAATTGGCAGAAAATTAAACAAAAATGAAATAACTATTGACGCATCTGTCAGTAGCCAGTTTATCAGCGCATTACTACTGATTGCCCCTGTTCTTCCCGGAGGACTTACCATACATTTAAAGGAGGAACTAAGCTCAGAACCATACATTCATCTAAGCCTTAAACTAATGAATATGTTTGGTATCAGTCACTCATGGAAAAATAACATTATTTATATAGCCCGGCAGAATTACCATCCCCATGACATCATTGTCGAACCGGACTGGTCTGCAGCATCTTACTGGTATGAGGTAGCTGCTCTGTCGGAGTTTTCATCCATCCGGCTTAATGACCTGAATTTTTCAGGCTTGCAGGGCGATTCAGTAATAGCCGCACTTTTTAAACCTCTCGGTGTAAGCACTGATTTTGACAGGCTGGGGGCTGTCATCTGTAAATCTACAGTCTCTCCCGGCCCGGTAAATTACGATCTTTTATCATATCCCGATATTGCTCTTACATTGGCTGTTTGCATGTCACACATGGGAATACCTTATAAATTAAAGGGTTTGAAAAACCTGAGGATCAAAGAATCCAACCGGATCACAAACCTGGTAAACGAACTGGAAAAAACAGGGATCAGGCTTGGCCAGCCGGCCGAAGGCGAATTGGAATACATTGGTAATGCAAACAGGGTCACTTCAAAAGATTTGGTTTCAGTGATGACTTATGGCGATCACAGGATGGCCATGGCATTTGCACCGGTATGCCTCAAATCAGGGGAGATCATCATAGAAAATACAGAAGTGGTCAGTAAATCTTATCCGGGGTTCTGGAAAGAAATGGAACGGGCAGGTTTTTTACTGTCGCCTGGTGATTAAAGTTTATTTAGTCCCTATGTTTGTAAATTATGTTATTTAAAAATTATTCTGTTCTTTTTACCCGCCCCTAACCCCTCCCTGC
>JAPLDU010000129.1 GCA_026391255.1 Bacteroidia bacterium
CCTAAATAACCTATATGAAAATATGAAACAAATAATCAGTTTCTTCCTGATTCTCAGCCTTACCTCCTGCATTTCCCTGAAGCCGGTTGAATTCAGGGGAGTTGAAAATGTTAAACTGGAAAAACTTTCCGGTAAAACAGTCAGATTGATCACACAGATTAAGATCAGTAATCAGAATAATTTCGGCTTTTACCTCAAGAATGTTGATCTCTCCGTTGTGATTAATGACAAAGATATTGCCATGATTAATGTTCAGCCTAAAATGCAGATAAATCCCAGATCTGATGACGTGTACGATATCCCTGTGGAGGTAAACCTTGAAGAAGTATTAAAAAGCGGGGGAACGGTAATTAAACTCATCACTAAAAAAGATGTTGACCTGCGTTTAAAAGGCCAGCTGAAAGTTGGCAAATTTTTCTTTTCCAGGAAATTAAGTTTTGATGTGGAAAAGAAAATCTCCTCAAAAGAATTATTGTAATAGGAATGTAAAGTAGTTTCAAAGGATATTAAAATGTTCCGGCAAATCAAGTATTATAACTTCGTGTTCCTTTGTGTAGTCCTTTATATCCTTTGTGGTAAAATAAATTAACCACTAAGGTACACAAAGGATGTCACTAAGGATCACTAAGGAATTATTGGAATAATAACGATTGAATCGTAAAATAGTATGCATATTAAATTCAGAACTGATTTTCTAACATGTATATTCTGCCTGATAATCGGGTGTGTCAGCAGTCAGGAAGTTCATGCCCAGTATCGTCAGATGGATTCCCTGGCGATGCTGATTCCTGAATCCATCACTCATGATCCCGCCACATTCGCCGGTTACCTGAAATCGAATTTTCAGACTGATCAGGAAATTGCAAGGGTATTATATGTCTGGCTGGCTAATACTATCAATTACGATGTGGCAAAAATGTCAAACCCGGGCACATATGCCAACAGTAATGAATTAATCATGGAGACGTTAAAATCCAGACAAGGGGTTTGCCAGAACTATTCCGAGGTCTTTACCGGGATATTAAAATTGCTGAATTTCAAAGTATTCACTGTTTCCGGCTATGCCCGCAGTGATAATAAGACAGACACAAAAACCGGTCATGCCTGGAATGTGGCAATGATAGCTGATAAATGGTATATTTTCGATGCCACTTGGGGAGCCGGGTATTTGAACAATAACGGATATCACAAGAAATTTACCGACCGGTTTTTCATGGCAGGCGCCGATAGTATGATCAAGTACCATATGCCTTTCGACCCGATATGGCAACTGCTTGATTACCCGGTAAAACACGATGAGTTTTTTAAAGGGATCACCAAAGGAAGCATTTACATGAATTTTAACGACAGCATTGAGTTATATGCATCCCAGTCAGCGCTTCAGAGAGCCGAGGGCAGCCTGAGAAGAGCTGACAGCTATCATTTTACCATTCCTGAACTTCATGGCCTGAGGCAGAGAATTCTGAATTACGTGGAAAATGAGAGACTGTCTTATTCTTACGATATTTACAATACTGCCACCCTGGCCTATAATGCATCAGCCGTGGCTTTTAATAGCTATGGGAAAAACAGGAACAATAAAAACCTCACTGCCGAAGCAAAACTCAATCAGCTTTTATCAATTGAAAAGCAACTGGCTGATTGCACTGATGATTTGAATAAGATCAGGACAACCGACGCAAAACTGACAGGACTGATCAGGGAACTGAAGACTAAAATCCGCAACCTCAACAAAATGATCAGCGTTCAGAAAAAGGCCGTAAAAAGGTGATAATTCTGAAATCTTGATGCTTTTTCGCAAAAAATTCCAAAAAACAAATCACTAAAAACAAATAATAAACAATATCTAAATTTCAAATACGAGACAGACTATGAATTTGTCATTTGTTGATTGATATTTATTTGTTATTTGTATTTTGAGATTTGTGATTTCTGGTTTGGTTCTGGCTCGTTCAGGTCTATGAATTTATCGTGTAAAAATCAAAATTCCTGAACCAACCAGTCACGTAGTGACGGCATCCTGGTAGAAACAATTTTCATTACTGAATTCTGAGCCACGTAGTGGCGTCATCTTCTGACGACTTATCATCGCCTTTCATTTTATCAATAATTATTTATTGCATTTGTATCAACTATATCGCCACTCCGTGGCTTTATAATAAATGTCAGCTAAATAACTACAAAGATGCCGTCACTACGTGACTTGATATAGATTGAATCTCAGGATTCTTTCAGGAATTTTACAGCGAACCATGTTTCAATTTCTATGGTATTAAGAAATCTGTGTCAATGTTAATCATCTGAATTATCTGTGTTCAATTAACATTAATAATTCCATTGCTAAATAGGGCCTGCTGTTTATGTCAAGTTGTTAAGATTTTGTACTTCTTCCCTGACAGTTGAGTAAATAAAATTTTGATCTGCCGGGAAATTACTTTCAACTTATTTGCTGAGAAAATAAACGACTCAAAAATTAGGGCAA
>JAPLDU010000107.1:0-24124 GCA_026391255.1 Bacteroidia bacterium
TAAACGGGTCATTACTTCTGCTCTCTTGTTTTCATCCGGTATTAAATCTTCTAATCTCTGTCGTTTTTCTCTTTTACGTTTTTCCATTTGTCAAAGTTATTATTGTAAAATTACTTTGACACACATTTCTGAACAGCCTCGGTGAATATCAGAATATTTTATCATTGTCACATTGTCACATTTTCAAATCCTCAAATCTTCAAATCTTCAAATCATTTAAAAAGTTCTTCCTCCTCGTTACCTGTTGCGGATTCTTTGTGGTCAGGATGGGTTTTATGGTATTTGTCGCAATCGGTTTCTATGGTCAGTTTATGCAGAGGTCGCTGAAATCCTTCTTTAGTGATGCCAAGTTTTACAGAATCGGCATATACCTTTTGCATATATAAACCAAAGATGGGCAGAGCCATTGTGGCTCCTTGTCCCATGGCTATTCCGCCGAAATGAATGCTTCTGACATCCCCTCCAACCCAACCGCCTGATACCAGATTGGGCGCTATACCAATAAACCATCCGTCAGAATGATTATCAGTAGTGCCCGTCTTTCCGCCGAGCTCGTTACGAAAATTGTACCTGAAGCGCAACCGGCTGGCTGTTCCGTTGTTAACAACTCCCTGCAGGAGATTGAGCATCAGGTAAGCCGTTTCTTCGCTGATTGCTTCTGTACGGTTCGGTTTAAAGGTTGATAATACATTTCCGTAACGGTCTTCAATCCTTGTCACCAGGACAGGTTCGGTATATACGCCTTTGTTTGCGAAAGTACAGTAAGCTGCAGCCATCTCATAAAGTGTGATATCGGAAGTTCCCAGTATCAAAGATGGAACGGGATCAATCTTACTTTTGACTCCCATTTTTTTCATGATGTTCACGATGGGCTGTGGCTTGAACTGGCTCATCAGCCAGGCAGAAATATAATTCACCGAGTTGGCAAGACCCCATTTCAGGGTCACCATCTTACCATCAAAATCAGTGGAGCCGGAATTTTTGGGCGTCCAGGTTGTGCCATCCGGCAGGTTAAATGTGGTGGGCACATTGGGAACTTCATAACAGGGCGAATAACCTTCCTGCATGGCCACGGTATATAAAAACGGTTTGATGGTTGAACCAACCTGTCGTTTTCCTTCCTTCACGTGGTCGTATTTGAAATGATGATAATTGGTACCGCCTACGTAAGCCCTGACTGCTCCTGTCTGCGGCTCTATTGAAATGAACCCGGCATGGAGGTAATGCATATAATACCTGACTGAGTCGTATGGCGTCATGATGGTATCGCGGTCGCCCTTCCATGAAAAGATACTCATTTCCACGGGTGTTTTGAATATTTTAGTGATCTCATCATCACCAAATCCGGCTTTTTTCAGGTTATGGTAACGTTCACTGCGTTTCATTCCCTGGTTAATGATCTTTTCAATTTCTGAATTTGGCAGATCATCAGGGAAAGGCGCCTTTTTATGCTTCTTCACTTCTTTGTCAAAAGCATTCTGAAGATAACCGCCGATGTGCTCGGTCACTGCTTCTTCAGCATATTGCTGCATCCTTGAGTTGATGGTGGTATATATCTTCAGGCCATCTTTGTAAATATTGTAGTTTGAGCCATCAGGCTTGTGGTTTTTATTGCACCAGCCAAACAAAGGATTGGTCTCCCATTCAAGAGAGTCTTCCTGGAATTTCTCATTTGACCAGTAAGCAGTTTTTTCCGGTTTCTTTGAAACCAGTATACCTCTCAGATATTCCCTGAAATAGGTAGCAAGACCCTCGTTGTGTGACTGTGGTTTATAGTTCAGCTTTATGGGCAGGGCGCTGAGGGAGTCATATTCATGTTTTGTAATAAAATCGTATCTTTCCATCTGGTAGAGAACCACATTCCTTCGTTTACGGGCCCTTTCGGGGTTACGTACCGGGCTGAACATAGTGGGCGCTTTCAGCACGCCGATCATCATTGCAGCCTGTTCGATATTCAGTGAGTCGGGGGAAGTATTGAAAAAAGTACTGCATGCTGATTTAACTCCGAATGTCAGACTCCCAAATGGCACGGTATTCAAATACATTACCAGTATTTCTTCCTTGGTATAATTTCGTTCAAGTCTTACGGCCGTAATCCATTCTTTGAACTTGGCCAACCCGGTGGTAAAAGGACGGAAAAGACGAAAGTGGGCAGTTGTATCCCTGGGAAAGAGGTTTTTGGCCAATTGTTGTGTGATGGTACTTCCGCCTCCTTCAGAACCGCCAAAGAATATCCCTTTGCCGACCCTGATCAGCGCTTTCAGGTCAATACCCGAATGTTTGTAGAAACGGATGTCTTCGGTAGCTAACAAAGCGTTTACCAGGTTAGGCGACAAGTCCTCAAACTCAACGAATGTGCGGTTCTGAAAGTAAAATTTCCCAAGCAGCACCTGGTCAGAACCATACACTTCAGTTGCCAGGTTGCTCTTAGGATTTTCCAGTTCTGCGAATGAGGGCATCTCACCGAATAACCCATGAGATATCAACAGGAAAAACAGATACAATACGATGATAAACAAAACGAAGAGCAACCAGAAAACCCTGATCTGCTTTGTAAACTGATGTGATCTGTTTTTCATCTGAATTAAAGACTTTGCCTGTGTGATTTAGCCGCAAAATTATCAAAATAATAAGAAATAAAGATATTCAATAGTAGAATTTGAATATAACGAAATATTTGAGAATTTCAGAGTTGCTCTGAAAGGGCATAATCAAAAGCACAGGGTAACATCCTGTGTATAATGAGAAAAATTAATCCAAGCCCTGAAAGGGCGTCAGCCAAATTTTATACAATTACCTCCCAATTATTCATGCAATAATTATTATATGCTATCAATTAAAAGGTTTTTCCTTTTTGCACGGAAAATTAAATAAATATGAAATATAATAATGATTGAAATTTCATTTCTTGCTTTCGCCCTTTCAGGGCTGATTAATATTTATTAAATGCATATTTCACAGGGTGTTGCCCTGTGCTAACACTATTGCCCCTTCAGGGCATTTACCATTTTCGTTATTGGTCTTATCCTTAGTAGGAAAATAATTTATAACTAGCGCCTTCCGCCAGTGGTGGAGCGTCTTTTGCGTTGAAATAAATATTAACACAAGAGGTACTATTGGATTTCTCACCTGAGAAGGGTTACCATGCCGTTCTTTTCCAGCACTTTTCCGCCGTAGGTCATGGCTCTGACCATGTAAACGTAAGTGTCGATATTTTGTTTCTGTCCCTGGAATGTGCCGTCCCATCCCTTGCTGATGTCATCCGAACTGTAAAGCAGTTGTCCCCAGCGATCAAAAATTTTGAACTCGATCAGGCTTTTGAGTCCCCATCCCCGCACATACAGCACATCATTGACACCATCCCCGTCGGGGGTAAAGACATCGGGCATATCGAGAGAATACTCAGCTTCAATGCTTATAGTGATCGAATCGTGGGTGACATAACAAATCCTGTCTCCGGCAAAAGCAGTGATAGTTACATAGTAAGTAGTTGTCTGAAGTGGCTGAAACACCGGGTTGTAGCAATTATCACACGAGAGTCCATAGGAGGGCGACCAGGTATATTCTACATGGAATAACGGGGTTCCGGGTACATTTACCATTTCACCGATGATGATAGTAGTGTCGGATATCTGAATATAAGGAGGCTGCTGAACAAAAACACTCACATCAGCTGATTTTTTGCAGGTGTACACATTGGTGACTGTCACTGTGTAAAGAGTTGTCACAATGGGAGAGGCAATCGGTGAAGATGAGGTGGAATCGCTGAGTGTGGCACCTGGCGACCACTCATACTGAATACCACCGTGGGCAAGTAATTGTACCGAGTCGCCATGACATATTTCTGCCTGGTGTTGCAGTTGAATATCAGGCGCCGGCAAAGCATGTATCATCTTGGATTCGCTCACAGTACATTTTGTACCGGTAACAGTGAGTGTGACAGTATAATCCCCGGCCTGTCCAAAGGTATATGTCATACCTGCATTGGATTCCTGGTGACCGTCACTGATGTGCCATTCATAAGAATTTCCTCCGATAGACTGGTTCAGAAAATCAACAGTAAATGGAACACAACCTGACGTATCCTTGTCAAGTCCATCCAGGCCCCTGCTGAAATAGGCTCTTACATTATCCACCTGGATAACAGTAGCATTGTAATTTACACAGGTCGAATCGGATGACCAGTAAACCACCACCGGGTAGATCAGGTTGGTTGACGGTGCATTATGGTAAGTATGATAAACCGGCATGGTGGTTCCGAATGGTGAACCATCGCCATAATCAATGACAAAACCATCCACATTCAGCATATTATTCAGAAGGAATTCCACGGAATCACCGAGGCAGATATTATTATCAGTTATCAGGAGGTCACAGTTGATCCCGATCACTTCAATGGTATCCACATCATGTCCAAGGCAGTGATTGGTTGTCTGTGCCGAAAGGGTTATCAGGTATTCGCCGGGCACTGTGTAGGTATGTGTGGGGTGTTGAATCATGGAAAATGAATAATCGCCGAAAGACCATATCCACCAGTCAAAATCAGGGTTATCAGGTGTGTAGGTTGGCGACAGGACAGTCGGATAACATACAGAGTTATGATTATTAACCACAATTTCCAGACTGGGGTCCTGCACATTTGCCATCATGGTATCAATGGCAGTACAACCGTTGAACTGGGCATTTACGATCACCTGGTAATTCCCAGCATTGTTAAATATATGCGGAGCGCCCGGATTCATGGAGGTGTAATATGATCCGTCACCAAAAGACCAGTGATACTGAAAATTATATACTGTAGTATCGGTCAGGAATATCACCGAATCGTCAATACAAAGATGTCCCTGTAATGAAATGTTAATCTCCGGTGAGGAAGTCCGCACCAGGCTGTCAATTATTGTTGTGTCGTGGCATCCGATAACGTCCGTCAGTATAAGGCTGACAGTATAAAAACCCGTTTCTGTATAAATGAAAGAAGGCGCTGAGCTGTTGCTGGTACTTGCCAGGTTGTCACCGAATTTCCATTCCCAGCTTGCGATGGTGGTGTCCTGGGGAGAGATATCGGAAAATTGTACATGAAGCGGAATGCATCCGGAATCAGGCATTGCAATAAAAGCAGAATTAGGGGCACAGGCTCTCACTGCAAGGTAGGCAGTATCACGGCATCCATTTAAATCCTGAATGATCAGCCGGATATTGTATATGCCCGGTTCAGTAAAAATATGAGTGATAGAAGTATCAGTAACAATGGTATCCGTACCGTATAAATTATCATGTACGAATATACTCCCATCGTCGAAATTCCATTGGTAAAGACCAGGAATATCTTCCCATATATAATTGAACCATGCAACATCCTGGGAATGACCAGAATAAAAAGCAACTGTATCATATGTACAGAATTTTAATGTGTCGGTTTTAATAACTGCTATTGGTTTTCGTACAAGAACTGTTATGTGATCTGAGTACGAACACTGTGTAGAATCGTTGGAAGAATATAGCACTACATCAAAATTACCTGATTGAGTGTACTCATGACTGGTAATAATGTTCAAAGAATCATATGGGCTGCCATCGCCAAAATCCCAGTAAAAATGCTGCACATCATTGATGGGGTGATTATATGTACTGTCAGCGAAGAAATTATAGTGGTAAGGATCAGAACAGTCAAACTGAGAAATCATAAAAGTAAGCGGGCCTTTCACATAAAAACAATGATAAATGGTGGTATCAGTATCACACATATTCTGTCCAACTAGCAGGTTAACATACAGCCAGCCGGTATCCAGCGGGAAATGAACCGGGTTCAGACCATACTGGTTTATACCATCGCTGAACCACCAGATATAATTGTTAATGTAATTTGCATCTGTTGAAAGGCTGATAAACTGCACGCTGGTTGAAGAACAAATGGTATCGGGTGCTATCCAGGTAAAGTCAGGATGTTGATGGTTTCCCACCTGGATGGGGAAAGTATCTGAATTGGAATGGCATCCCAGGGCAGTGGTAATGGTAAGAGTAGCAAGATATAATCCTGTATCGGCATACACATGACTGGCAGGTGCCGGTCCGTTCCAGGTGTAACCATCATCGAGATTCCAATGCCATTGTACAATGCTGTCAACAGGTGAGTCATACCAGGATGCATCGAGATAGCTCACATCCATCGGTGCACAACCACCCCAAGGCGTGGCATTCAGACCTGCCGCTAGTAATATGATCAGCACATCGTGCACATTGATAAAAGTGTCAATACAACCATGCTGGCTGGTCACTATGAGCATGTCGGTGAAAACCTGCGTATGTGTCATTTGCAATGTATCGGTCAAATAGTAGGTGTTATAAGGGCTGTTCAGGTTCGATACCTGTCCGTAAGTGCCAAATTCCCAGTGACTGGAATAGTTTCCGCCGGAATTGTTGGTAGTGGTCAGGTTAATAAAATGCACGCTGTCGGTCACATGGCAGAGATATGGAGGAACGGGTTCAAAATTGGCATGGATGGTTTCAACAAAAACCGAATCGGTGTGTGTAGTTAAACATGCCCCGTTCAATGAAGCATCCAGAGAAATCATATTATAACCACCTGTACTTAAGGAAATAATTTGAGGATTCAGCACCGAAGTGGTATCTCCATTGATATGCCATAAATAAGTGTTGGCATTTGTCGAGGTATTCTGAATATCAAATATATCTCCCGGGCAAAGTGTATCAGGAATATTAAAAGAAGGCAGAACCGGATGAATTTGAATATATCCGGGTAATGTTAATGTACTGATGCAACCAATACCATCGGTGACAGTGAGGCTTACTGTATAATCACCATAAGCAGAATATATATTTTGGGGAGCCGTAAAAGTGGAAGTCCCTCCGTTACCGAAATTCCAGAGATAAACCAATGGATTCTGACCGCTTGACCCGTTGGAGAAATTTACTGTGTCAGGTATGGTGCAAAAGTTCTGAACCGGTGTAAAAAAGAGGACAGTGGGAGATGTGACATGAATATAATGATTGATGGTTTTTAAATCGGTACATCCGTTTTGGTCTGTCACCATTAACGTAATAGTGAAGTCGCCGGAATAAGTGAAGATGTGTGTTACCGTAGGTGTGTTGGATGTGAGCGTGTTTCCATCGCCAAAGTCCCAGAATGAATTGACAATCGGACTGTTTCCGGGCTGCCCGGGAGTGGAAAAATTTGAAAATGTAAATACGGCGCCCACACAACCTGATGTTGTCCCTGATACAAAATGGGCCCCTGGATTGGGAAAGACTGTAATCTGATGTGTAACTGTTACGGAAGATGAGCTGTTATATGCTGTCAGCGTTACCATATATGTCCCAGGGTTGGTGAAGGTGGACTGAGGATTTACATCCACTGACATGTTCCCGTTGCCGAAATCCCAGTTGTATCCAACAGCCCCTGTTGAACTGTTGTAGAAACTGACAATCAGCGGACTGCAACCGGATGGCGCGCTGGTGCTGAACTGTGCCGTCAGTTGTGATCTCGCAGAAAGGGCGCTGAGTACCAGAACCCCTGCTGTAAAGTACCTCAGAATGATTTCCTGCCGTAATTTCACTGGGCTGTTTTGTTAATCCGGTTCACATTTCAAAGTTAACAATATTAAGAATCCGTTAGGTAAATATTAAGAATTATTCTGTTCACCGGAATAATATTTGTTCTTTCAAATCCTTGACTATATTATCTGGTAATTAATAGACAGAAGAAATTTTAAATAGTTGTTTTTCACGGAAGAGATTACTTTCTTTGAATAAAAAATCAATGTTGTTAAAAATAGTACGCTAATGACACTGATACTTCGTATCGCTGATTTGCACGGATTTATCAGCGTAAATCAGCGTTGTTTACATCAGCGTCATCTGCGTTCTATTTTTACGGCTAAGCTGACTATGATGTGAATGCCAAAACTTTACTATTTTTGAACCTGTTTACAAAACCAGGTACATCGTATGCTCAGAATATTTTTCCTTTCCGTTTTTCTTTTGTTTGAATCGGCAATATGTTTCGCACAATGCAGCCGTACGTTAGATGATTACCTGAGGGCGGCCGTTTCTAATAGCCCGGAGTTGAAGGAAAACCGGAACCTGCTACAGTCAAATCTTTTACAGGCAGACATTACCAGGGCACAACAACGAAAACCGCTGGTTAACATTACTGCCGATTACCTGTTTGCCCCTTACTTTTTCAACAACGGGCATTTCATTGCCATCACCCCTGATCCTTCAACCAATGCTTACGGTTACGATGCAAGTCTTTCCAACGGAGGTTTGTACGCCGCTCAGCTCAATGTTTCTTACCAGGTTTTTAACGGGGGCGTTTACAAAATCCTTTCCATGCAAAATGAAATTCAGAACAAAAGTCTATTGCAGAAAAATAAGCAATTATTGCACGACCTTGAAAACAATGTAAATGCACAGTATATTTCCATTTATCAGATCCAGCAACAGATTATTTACCTGGAAAATATCATGACACTGGTGAACGGGCGCAGGCAGGTGATCCAGTCATTGGTGGAGCAAGGGATTATGACGCAAAACGATTATCTTTTGCTTGATATTGAGATGAGCGGTTTACAATTTGAAACAGTCCGGCAAAAAATTGCACTTTCCGATGCATTAACCGGTCTTAACAATCTTTGTGGATTAAGTGATACTGCCATCTGTAAGCTGGAAACTCCGGGGTTGACAATGACCATTCCGTTAACGCGCTTCAGTTATCAGGATCAATACATCCTCGACAGTCTTGATATTTCTGCACAACAGCAGTTATCCAGTTCAAAATTCAAACCCCAGGTTGATGTATTCGGAAA
Source organism: Bacteroidia bacterium (assembly GCA_026391255.1). Taxonomy (GTDB): domain Bacteria; phylum Bacteroidota; class Bacteroidia; order Bacteroidales; family JAPLDU01; genus JAPLDU01. The sequence continues at coordinate 8,826 of JAPLDU010000107.1, forward strand.
TACAGGGCTTAATTCTTCCTGGGCACCGGATATCCCTCACAATCTGGGACTGAGCGCTGGTATACATTTATCTGTTCCTTTATATGACGGACATCAGAAAGATTTGACCGAGCGGCAAAGCAGACTATCCGCACAATCGCTCCAGGCATTCCTTTCTGATAAGGAAATTCGCCAGAAGAACAATTTCAATGCACTGGTGAAACAGATAAACAATGCCAGGATTTCTATCAAATACATTGACAATCAATTAGCAACTCAGGAACAGCTTCTGAAAATGATCAAAGACAAAGTGGCGGCAGGGCAGGTTTCTGTCACCGATTACCTGGTTGCCGTCAGGGATTTTGCCGAAGCGAACCAGAATAAAATACAGGCTCAGACCCAACTCTGGCAACTCATCAATCAGTATAATTACATCAACTGGTAGAAACCCAATTTGAAAATTTGAAAATTTGAAAATGTGATAATGTGACAATTTAGTATCTTATTTCTGAAATCTTGACGTGTTTTGGCAATAAATTCCAAAAAACAAATCACAAAAAACAAATAATAAACAATATCAAAATTTCAAATACGAAACAAACTATTTTGAATTTGTCAATTTGTTGATTGATATTTATTTGTTTTTTGTTTTTTGAGAATTGTGATTTCTTGTTTGGTTCTGGCTCGTCAAGGTTGGGATATACTAAATGCAGGTAACTCAAACAGATCAAAGGTAAGATGAAATTTTTATTCAAAATACCAAGGTCAGTATTTCTGACAGGAATGGCAATACTGGCGACAGCAGGCTGCAATTCTCCCGATAAAGCGACAGTTGAAAACATCAGGGTTAAACAGGAGGTGACAGCAGGATATGTAAGGCGCGGAGTAATAGACGAATATTTGAAAATGAATGCTGTCACTGTTTTTCAGAAAAAAGAAAATATACGGTCGGCAATCACCGGTTATATCAGCACATTAAATTATAAACCCGGTGATTACGTTGCAGCAGGCTCTGTTTATTGTTTCATGATAACGAAGGAACAAAAAGCATTAAAAAACCTGGTCAGCCTTGATTCATCCGTCACCGGGTTTCGCAAGCCCTTGCCGGTATATTGCAATACTGGCGGCATTGTTACTACCCAACTGGCGCTGCAGGGTAATTATTCCGGCGAGGGCGATGTAATTGCAACCATTTCGGAACCTTCATCCTTAGTTGTTTTGCTGAACGTTCCGTATGAATACCACCATTTGGTAATACCTGGCAAAAAGTGCGAAATATTGCTGCCTGACGGAAATAAGATTCAAACTATTATAAGTAAAGAAATCCCTTCTGTTGATGCAGTATCCCAGTCCCAGAACTTTATTATCAGCCTTCCTGATAAAAAACTTCCTGAGAACCTGAATGTGATCGTGCAATTGGTGAAAAAAACTTCAGTTGATGCAATGTGTATTGACCGGTCGGCCATCCAGACCAATGAAACACAGGATGCTTTCTGGATCATGAAATTCATGAATGACACAATGGCTGTAAAAGTACCGGTGAATATAGGATTACAGAATGATTCAATGTGCGAAATATCATCTCCTGTAGTCCGCTTAAACGACCGGGTTATTATCAATGGCGCTTATGGAATGAGCGATACTGCGCTTGTTAAAATCTCATTGCATAGTCATTGAATGTTATTTTGCCAATACCTAACCTGGACAAGCCGGAACAAAATAAGAAATTACAAATCTCAAAAAACAAAAAACAAATAAATTTCAATCGACAAAATGACAAATTCAAACATTGAAAATTCAAAGTAGTTTGTTTCGTATTTGAAACTTTGATATGGCTAATTATTTGTTTTTTGGAATTTGTTTTTTGAAATTTTTTGCCAAAACGCGTAAAGATTTCAGAAATATGATACAAGACCCTTTATATTAGAAAACATTTTGTGGTTTTTAGATTTTATGTACTTTTGACCTCCTTTTTAAATCCGTTTTTAAAGAGAAAAAATCAGTAAAGTATTTTAAATTAGCAAATTATATTATTATTAGTAAAGATGAAAGTTTATCAGACCGGTCAGATCAGGAATATTTCATTGATAGGAAACTCAGGTTCCGGGAAAACAACCCTTTCTGAAACAATGTTATTACTCGGCGGTGTAATTGACCGTCGTGGTGATGTGGAAAGCGACAATACCGTTTCGGATTATGCAGATATTGAACACGAAAATCATATTTCGGTATTTTCCACTCCGATGTATTCGGAATGGAATGACTGCAAGATCAATTTCATTGATACACCGGGTATGGATGATTTCAACGGGGCCGTGTATATTGCAATGAGGGTGACTGATGCTGCGGTTATGTTGCTGAATGCTCAGAATGGCCTTGAAGTGGGAACAGAGATTCTTTACCGTAATGCTTTACGACATAATAAACCACTGATCTTTGCAATAAACCAGCTCGACCACGACAAAGCCAATTATGAAAGGACCATTGAGCAGGCTAAAGAACGTTACGGGCAAAAGTTCCTGCTGGTTCAGTATCCTGTTCATACCGGTTCCGGCTTTACTGAGATCATCGACCTGCTGAAAAATGTATTGTTGAAATACACCGGTGACAGTGGCAAAGCACAGGTACTGCCTGTTCCGGCTGCAGAACAGTCAAGAGTTGAGGAATTGCGGAATATTCTTATTGAAGCTGCTGCTGAGAACGATGAGCAACTGATGGAGCAGTTCTTTGAAAACGGAACACTGGATGAATTGCAGATCATGAAGGGTCTCAAAGCCGGGATCAGCCAGCGCAGCGTATATCCTGTTTTCTGTATTTCAGCTAAGAAAAACATTGGTGTCGACAGGCTGATGGATTTCATATGTGAAACTTGTCCTTCACCCGACCAGGTGGAAGCTCCTAAAAATTCAGAAGGAAAGGAAGTAAAATGCAGCACATCAGGCACACCGACCCTGTTTGTATTCAAATCAACCCAGGAGCCTCATATAGGCGAAATCAACTATTTCAAAATAATGGCCGGCGAGGTCAACGAAAGCGCTGATATTGTAAATCTGAATACCAACAGCAAGGAGCGTTTATCCCAGTTATTTGTAGTGGCCGGAAAAAAACGTGAGAAAGTTCCTAAACTGGTGGCCGGTGATCTTGGCGCTTCCGTGAAAATGAAAAATACCAGGTTCAATCAGACTCTTTGCACCAACAACCAGGCAGCCCCGTTTGATCCTATCGTTTTTCCGAACCCTAAATACCGTACAGCCGTAAAGACCAAGACAGAAGGCGAAGAGGAAAAGCTTGCCGAAGCGCTGAGCCGTATAACCCTGGAAGATCCAACCATCACAGTTGAATACTCAAAAGAATTAAAACAGATCATTTTACATGGCCAGGGCGAATATCACCTGAACGTGGTAAAATGGCTTCTCGATAATATGTTCAAGATAGATGTTGAATATATAGCGCCAAAAATTCCTTACCGTGAGACCATAACAAAGATTGCCCAGGCATCATACCGCCATAAAAAGCAGTCGGGTGGCGCCGGACAGTTCGGTGAAGTGCATATGGTAATCGAACCATATATTGAAGGTATGCCAGATCCAGTTAAATATAAGATCGAAGGCAAGGAAATCAATATTTCTGTCCGTGGTAAGGATGAAATTGACATGCCCTGGGGTGGTAAACTCATTTATTATAATTGTATCGTAGGTGGTTCAATTGATTCAAGGTTTATGCCTGCTATCCTGAAAGGGTTGATGGAAAAAATGGAAGAAGGACCATTGACCGGTTCGTATGCCCGCGACATTCGCATTGCAGTATACGATGGTAAGATGCACCCGGTTGATTCCAATGAAATTTCTTTCCGACTTGCCGGCAGAAACGCATTCAAAATTGCTTTTAAAGAAGCCGGTCCCAAAATACTCGAACCCATTTATTCGGTTGAAGTACTTGTACCCGCCGATGCCATGGGCGATGTGATGGGCGACCTACAGGGTCGACGTGCCATGATTGAGGGAATGAGCAGCGAAAGTGGTTTTGAAAAGATATCTGCCCGCGTTCCTCTTGCTGAAATGAACAAGTACTCTACAGCGCTTAGTTCACTCACCAGCGGACGTGCCACATACACAATGAAGTTTGCGAAATACGAGCAGGTACCGGGCGAAATTCAGGAAAAGCTTCTGAAAGCTTACGAAGCAGAATCTCAGGAAGAAGAGTAATTATATTTTTCATGGTTTTTTAAGCGTCTGTTTTTTCCTTTCGGCAGACGCTTTTTTTATGTTATGATTTTCTAAGGAAATTAATGAAAATTAGTCCTAATCCTTGTCTAAGAAATTATTTTTTAATTTTATTAAGTATCTGATTATTAACGTTTAATTTTAATTTATGTACCCTCCCCTTCGTCCTCTCCCTGCTGGCAGGGAGGGGATTGTCCGCTAAGTTATATTTACTAAATTGGTAGAACTCAGTTCCCCTCCTTGCTCGCAGGGAGGGGTTAGGAGTGGGTAAAAAGTAAAATAGGAATAATTTGAGATATTAATTAATTCAAAATAGCTTCTTAATCTTTGTTAGGTTTTGACAGGGAAAATATTGGGAAATTACAAAGCGTAAATTTTGTACTTTTATCACCCAAATACAAAAAGTATCACATTAAATAAATGAAAATCAATGAAAAAATTAATTTCATACAACGTGAATGGAATAAGATCAGCTTTGAATAAAGGATTTGCAGAATGGCTGAAATCTGAAAACCCTGATCTGATCTGCCTGCAGGAGACAAAGGCACAGCAGGAACACATAGAGTTGGACCTGTTTAAGGATCTTGGCTACAACATTTATAGTATATCAGCTAAAAAGAAAGGTTACAGCGGAGTTGCCGTCCTCACAAAGATCAGTCCTGATCATGTTAAATACGGCATGGATAATCCAAAGTACGACGACGAAGGCAGGCTTTTGCAACTTGATTTTGGAGATCTTTCTTTCTTAGGTGTTTATATTCCTTCCGGAACCATGGGCGATGTGCGTCAGCAGTTCAAAATGGAATTTCTTTCCGACTTTCAGAAATACATAGACAATCTCAGGAAAATAAGGCCGAATCTCATTATTTCCGGAGATTACAATATCTGTCACAAACCCATTGATATCAATCACCCCGAAAAACATACCAAAAGTTCCGGCTTTTTACCTGAAGAACGAGCCTGGTTTGATGGATTCATTGACAGCGGGTTTACCGATACTTTCCGTGTTTTTGATCAGTCACCTGAAAAATACAGCTGGTGGAGTTTCCGCGCCGGCTCACGGCACAAGAACCTTGGCTGGCGCATTGATTATCACCTGGTCACAAATACCCTTGACAAAAGGTTAAAAGGAGCTGGAATTCTTACTGATGTGACTCATTCCGATCATGCACCGGTGGTGGTGGAAATTGATTTCTGATCTTAACAGCTAATTTTTTATTAAGAATCTCTTATGTCCGGAGAAAATATTTATAAGCATCTTTAATTCCTCGAATGTATGTGTTTCAAAAGATTTCGCCCCTACAGGGCTTATTGTTGTCAGGGAAATATTTCTACAAAGATTTCACCCCTGACGGGGTTTATCTGACACATCAAAACTTTAATCCCGTAGGGATGGAATCTGTGTAGCAGGAAATAAATTGCGGCATTTAAGTCACGTAGTGACGACATAAAGATTTAACAGTACAGTAATGATACCACTGAATAATACTGAGAGTTTTCCACAGATTTACACAGAGGATATCAAAAAAATTAAATACCCCGGACAACGGTTTTACATTCTGATTTGTCTTAACATAAAACCTGCAAATGCTGAACGATGAAAATCTGGTACGAAAATGCCTTGACAACGACGCCAAAGCATTGGAGCAGTTGTACAGGCAGTTTTCAGCAAAGATGTTTGGTATTTGTCTCAGATATACAAAAAATAAAATGGAAGCAGAAGATCTTTTACACGACGGATTCGTCAGGGTGCTGAGCAACCTGAAGGAGTTCCGTTTTGAAGGATCTTTCGAAGGCTGGCTTAGAAGAATCATGGTAACCACAGCAATAAATTATTACCGGAAAGATCTCACCATTCACATGGGTGAGTCTGACCTGCAGACGGCTCTGAATGTGACGGAATCGGGTGAGAATATCTATTCCTACCTTTCGTCCCGGGAGCTGCTGGCCTATGTGCAGGCTCTTCCCGACGGTTACAGGCTGGTCTTTAACTTATATGCCATCGAAGGTTACAAACATAACGAGATTGCCGACCTGCTCGGGATTTCCGAGAACACGTCCAAGTCACAGCTTTCAAAAGCCCGCAGGGCTTTGCAGGAAAGAATCTATGCAGATAAATACCAAACGATTTACGGTAAAAACAAGATAGAAACAGCAAATGACTGAACCGGACAATCATATTATTGATGACGTTTTCCGCCAGGGACTGTCGGCATTTGAAGCCGTACCTCCTGCACATGTATTTGGCAGGATCAAAGCTACCATTGCTGATCAGAATATCCTGCCTGCCCGGAAGAATGTGAAATGCGGACGGTTGATTTATCCTGCAGCATCATTGCTCGTTATTTTAACTCTTCTTTATTATTTCTGGCCGGTGAAACGGGTTGATAAACAGATGATCCATCAAAACACAGCCGTTCAGGAACTGAAAACCAACAAAGAAACCGTTGACACTAAAGTCCGCATACCAGAGAAGAACCCGAAATCCTCTGCATCACCTGTTACCACGCTCCCTGAGAAAGCAAACACTGAAAAATCCATCGCTGCTTATGCAGGCCAAGACGCGGTAATTTGTGGCTTATCATACACTCTGAATGCCCACCTAACTGAACCTGGATCTACCGGTTCATGGAGCTGCGATGACAATGGTGTGATATTTTATTCCGGAAAGATACAGCACTTTCCATCATCAAACAATGATCCTCAGGCAGAAGTGAAAGTGGACCATTATGGGAAATACCATTTTACCTGGAATGAAATGGCCGGTAGCAGGCATGGCACAGCCAGAGTCGACATCAGCTTTATTAAGGCGCCCGAAGTAAGTGCAGGTAAAGATTCCCAGGTGTGCGGCAATAATGCTGAACTAAAATCTACCGGTAACACAGGTTTCTGGAATTTAATGAGCGGGCTGACCTATAAAAATCCGAATATGCCGGTTACATCAGTGCATGCGGACAAACCCGGTAAATATAGATTTGTCTGGACAGAAACTTCAGGAATTTGCACAGCCAGGGATTCTGTGAATATCAGTTTTGTACCTCAACCGTCATCAGACATCAGCATAGTCGGACCTGCCAGTTGTGCCGGCATGCCATTTACTTTTGCACCCGTGAATCCATCCGGCTGTAAATATAAATGGGACCTGGATGAGGGTGTTATCACAGACAGGTCGGGCAATAATATATCGGTTTCCTGGAAATACGGGAATGAACATATCGTAAGCCTTACGGCTACTAATAAAGAAAACTGCAGCTCTACTTCGTCGCTTACCGTTAAAGAACCTCCACGGCTCGATGTGACTTTCACCAATACCTACACGGATGAACAGGCGCCGGTAGTTGTGTATTTTATGAATAAAACCAGTCTTGGCAATACCCTGTTGTCCGATACAAAGAATGTATCCTTCCTCTGGAAATTCGGCGACAGGCAGACATCCGTTGAATCACAACCTGATCACTTATATCAGAGTAACGGTAATTACAAAGTGAAACTGGTAGCCACCGATCTGAATGGATGCCGCGATTCATCCTCAACCATACTTCATCTGAAAGGCAGCGACAAAAGCATGATGACAGTATTTACGCCCAACGGCGACGGCGATCATGATGTGTTTACCGTGGATGCTTCTGATATCAGGAACTTTAAATGTGTGATACTCACGGGAAGCGGTGAAAAAATTTACGAATGGACCGACCCCGCCGGCGGTTGGGACGGCAGGCTGAAAAATACCGGCGACATTGCCTCCCAGGGACTTTACTACTACATGATCTCCGGTCTGGACGTTAACAGCAAAGCTGTTGAGATAGCCGGAACCGTATATCTGCTGAGAAAATAATCATTTATCCTTAACTTTTTTTTCTGATTTAATCTGCGATAATCAGCGATACAAAGTATCAGTGTCATCTGCGTTCTATTTGAATGTTATTTTTTATCTTTCGGAGAAATTTATATTAACCCGACTGAATATGAAATGCAAACTTCTGATTTACCTTTTGATTGTAATAGGAATCGTAATCATGCTTACGAATAGTTGCAGGAAAGATGATCACAGTAATCCTTCATATATTGTTAAAGACATTGACAGCAATGTTTATCACACTGTAACCATTGGCTCACAGGTTTGGATGATCGAAAATCTTAAAGTGACCAAATATAATGATGGCACAGCAATACCTTTTGTTATGGATACTTCAGCATGGATCAATCTTACAACGCCGGGATTCTGTTGGTATAACAATGATGCGCCAACATATAAAAATACATATGGCGCTTTGTACAATTGGTATGCAGTAAATACGGGTAAGCTTTGCCCTGAAGGATGGCATGTACCCAGCGATGCTGAATGGACACAATTGACAAATTATCTTGGTGGTGTTAATATTGCCGGAGGAAAGCTGAAAGAAGCCGGAACTGCTCATTGGTTAAGTCCCAATACAGGAGCCGATAATTCAAGCGGATTTACTGCTTTGCCTGGTGGCTTCCGTGGATTATCAGGCATGTTCTACGATCTCGACTATGACTGCAGTTTGTGGTCATCTACCGAGATAGATCCATCAAATGCGTGGCTCCGCAGCCTTGTTTACGGTAACGCTCAATTGTGGCAGGTCTATGACTACAAATCAACCGGTAACTCAGTTCGTTGCATTTTGGATAATTCATTCCAGACTATTCCTTCAGTAACTACTTTAAATATAAGTAATATTTCACAAACATCTGCCATTTCAGGTGGAAAAGTTAATTCTGATGGGGGAGAAGCTGTTACAGCCCGTGGAGTTTGCTGGAATACTACCGGTAATCCTGAAGTATCTGATTCACATTCTATTGACGGGACAGGAACAGGAAATTTTACAAGCAATATTAGTGGATTGACAGAAAATACACCTTTTTTTCTGAGAGCATTTGCCACAAATAGTAAAGGGACAGCCTACGGTAATCAACTTTCCTTCACCACTCTTTCTCCAATAATGCCTTGTACTATTCCCACTATTACGGATTATGACGGGAATACTTACAATACAGTGCAAATAGGCAGCCAGTGCTGGATGAAGGAAAATATGAAAACAACACACTATTCAGATGGTACTGCCTTGATTGATGATACAAATGCAGGAGATATTTCCGGAAATTTCATTACAAAGTTCTGGTTTGTGTACAATAATACCATGTCAGTTAAAACGACATATGGACTTTTATATACGTGGGCAGCAATTATGAATGGTGCAAATAGTAGTTCTTCCAATCCAAGCGGAATACAGGGGATATGCCCCACAGGATGGCATATTCCGAGTGATGCTGAATTTACACAATTGATTAATTTCCTTGGAAGTGATAGTATCGCAGGTGGGAAACTAAAAGAAGCTGGTAATACACATTGGAACGACCCAAATTCAGGAGCGACAAACTCAAGTGGATTCACTGCTTTACCTTGCGGTGGCCGATATGCTGGTGCTGTATTTGGTGGTTTATTCACAGACGGGATATGGTGGTCCGCCACTGAAAGCGATGCTTCCTATTCCTGGGAACGATGTGTTGGTTACGATCATGAACAAGTACATCGGCTTAATTACTATAAATCAACAGGTTTTTCTGTTCGTTGCGTCAGGGATAATTAATAATTGATATTTCATAGTCATTTAGTCAGCAAAATTTCTGATAGAACACTGATGACACAGATACTTCGTAACGCTGATAATCACGGATTAATCTGCGTAAATCGGCGTTGTTACATCTGTGTCATCTGCGTTCTGTTTGATATTAATTTTTATCTTTCGGAGAAATTTAAATTAACCCGATACAAATATGAAAAGCAAACTTCTGATTTACCTTTTCATTGTAATAGGAATCGTAATCATGCTTATGAATAGTTGTAAGAAAGACGATAACAACAATATCGTTAAGGACATCGACGGCAATGTTTATCATACTGTTACCATTGGCTCACAGGTCTGGATGGTTGAAAACTTAAAAACAACAAAATTTAACGATGGCACTGCAATACCTTTGGTTACAGATAGTTTAGCATGGAGCTATCTTTTTACGCCTGGGTTCTGTTGGTACAACAATGATGCGTCAACATATAAAAATACATATGGAGCTTTGTACAATTGGTATGCAGTAAATACGGGTAAACTTTGTCCTCCCGGTTGGCATGTGCCCAGTGATGCTGAATGGACACAATTAACTGATTTTCTTGGCGGTGATAGTATTGCCGGAGGGAAAATGAAAGAATCCGGAACTATACATTGGTATAGTCCAAATATAGGAGCTACTAATTCCAGCAGATTTACTGCTTTGCCAGGCGGCTTCCGCGGCAACAATGGCACTTTCACCAGTCTTGTCGGCTTCGGCAGCTGGTGGTCGGTTACCGAGGCCGTGGACGATGCTTCAAGCGCATATCTCCGCCTTCTGGGGTATGACCGCGCAAATGTGCTCCGGTTCATTGACGCCAAGTCAGATGGCTTCTCTGTTCGCTGCGTCAGGGATAATTAATAATTGATGCTTTAGTTTTTTCAATGGTTCTCTGTGAAACTCTGTGCCGAACTCTGTGTAACTCAGTGGTAAATAAAAATGTAAATTACAACCATATAAACAAAAATAGTTATAAATCAAATAAATAAATATATAACCACAGAGTTACACAGAGTATGGCACAGAGTTACACGGAGTTTTAAATTATATTTCAATTTTCCTTTCCACTTAACTGATCAGCTTCCCGGGCAACCAAAAGAAATTGAATTTGTCTTTATTAACAGATCACATATAAGGATTTTCTTATATATTTGGCATATAATCAGAAACGACAAAATTTGCGATACTCCTTGTCCATATTAGTCTTCTTCTTATTGTCAATCAGATTGTTTGGCCAGGATATTCATTTCTCCCAGTTTTACTCGACACCGTTATTTCTGAACCCTGCAAATACCGGTGATTGCGACGGGACTATCCGCTTTGCCAACCTCTACCGCTCCCAATGGAAAAGCATCGGCCAGTCGTATTCCACCTTGTCTTTGTCGGTTGATAAACCAATGAACAGTAAGTTTGGCGGCGGTCTGCTTGTGTTGTACGACCAGTCAGGCCTGGTGGGGCTTAGCGCAGTGAAATTTTATATTTCAGGTTCATACAAAAAAATCTTTTCGAATAATTACCTGAGAATGGGTGTGCAGGTTGGTTTGGTGCATAAGTATTTCGATCCGGGCAAAGCTACCTATCCTGACCAGTTCGATATGTCAAGCGGCTATTACAATCCCGGGCTTCCAAATTACGAGGCAAATATGGGCGAAACCATGACTTACCTCGATGCCAATGCCGGGATATTATGGAAAATAAAGATTGGCAACATCATCCCTGAACTCGGAGCTTCATTCCAGCACCTGAACATGCCGGTAGAATCGTTTGGCGGAAACAGTAACAGGCTTCCGATCAGGACAAATCTGCATACTTCCATCAGGATCAATACTTACGGAAACTTTTCGCTTGTCCCGTCAGCAATATATTCCTACAGCGCCGGTACAAATGAGTTGTTGTCAGGTTTTATGGCAAATTTCGGGATTGTATCTCCCAGTTTACATACCACTTCATTTTCTGCCGGAGCTTTTTACAGGTTTGGTATCAACCGGAATTACGATGCGATCGTTGCCTGTGCCGGGATTGATTTCGCTAAACTTAAGTTTGGCCTCAGCTACGACTATACTGTTTCTGAAGTGCAGACCATCAGTAAGAACCAGGGCGCTTTTGAAATCTCCATCATTTATTCCAATATCGCCTACCTGTTTAACCTGAATACTGTTCCATGCGAAAGATACTGATATTAATTGGTAGCAGGTATCAGGTATCAAGTATCAGGAAGAGTTATGAATTATGAGTTATGAGTTATGAGTAATTCACCTTTTACTTCCTGTCACAAGTCACGGGTCACAAGTCACGGGTCACACTTGTACATTTTCAAATCTTCAAATCTTCAAATCTTCAAATTTCCACATTATCACATTAACACATTAACACATTATCACATTTTCAAATCTTCAAATCTTCAAATTTTCAAATCTTCAAATTATCACTTCATCACCTCATCACTTCGTCACATTTTATTTTTGCTGATCATCATTTTGCCAGTATTCCTAAGAGCGCAGACTGATTCAACAGGTAAAATGATCAGTTATAATAAGCTGGTGAAGCTGGCAGAAAAAACTGAAAAAGACGGACCTTCCGGACTGGCAGTAAGGTATTATGAGTGCCTGAGAACTTATCCTCATAAAAACGATGACAGGTTGGTTTATCATATAGCGGAACTTTGCCGTAAAGATAATGACTACCTGAAAGCAGCCGGTTATTATAAAATGCTGGCTGATAATAATCCGTCAGGTTATCCTGATGCGATTTATTACCTGGCCAAAATGCAGAAATCAGCCGGGATGTGCGATTCGGCGGTGATCAATTATAAAAAGTACAGGCAATACGAAACAGATGCGAAATACCAGGCAGTGAGCTTTGAAATTGAAAATGAAATTAAAGGTTGCCAATTGCGCGACAGTCTCCTGAAAGTACCGTCAAAAGTGGTTTCGTTCAGGCTCGATTCGACTGTGAATGGTCCTAATTCAGAATTCTCGCCGGTAATACTGAATGATTCGGTGATCATATACGGGTCGCTCGATCCCGGTCTGGACGGCAGTTTACCGGTTAAAAAGCTGTACATGGCTCATAAGATAGATAATGGATGGAAAGGAGGCATTGAACTTCCCGGCGATATTAATTCGAGGCATACTTCGGTTGGAAATGCAGCTATTTCGCCCGACGGCCAGAGGTTATATTTTACCCGCTGCGAAAAAAACCTTTCAGGAAAGGTAAAATGTTCGTTGTACATGAGCCGGCTTGCCGATCACAAATGGTCGGAACCCGAGATGTTGCCTGAGCTGGTGAATAACGGGAATTATACCACTACCCAGCCGACCATAGCTACCGACAGTAAAGAATCCCGGGAAGTGGTGTATTTTGTGTCAGACCGGCCGGGCGGGAAAGGCGGACTTGATATCTGGTTTACCGTTTATGACAAACTCAAAAATGAGTTTTCCGAGCCGCAGAATGCCGGCCCTAAGATCAATACTGCACAGGATGAAATGACCCCGTTTTATCACGTACCTTCACATACCCTGTATTTCAGTTCATCGGGACTGCCTGCAGTTGGTAACATTGATATCTATAAAACTTACGGGGAAAAAAAGAACTGGAATAAACCGGTAAATGCAGGTTACCCCTTTAATTCCATTGCCGATGATCTTTACTTTGTGCTGAACAAAAGCAGCCAGGAAGGTTTCTTTGTGTCAAACCGCATTGAAAATGAAGCAGGCGAAGTTGTACAGTCCTGTTGCGATGACTTGTTTTATTTTATGAACAAGGACCTGATCAGGATAAAATTAAAAGGAATTGTCCTGGCTGATGATTTTCATGCCTTCAATCCCGGGGTTACCGTGAGTTCTCACATTTATGATACAGTACCCGATGCAGATGTTGATCTCTACATGCTCGATTCATTAACCCATTCGACCACTTTCATTGAATCGAAAAGATCAGGTGTCCACGGGCAGTTCGAATTCAGCCTCGAACCCAACAAAAGATACCGGCTCACGGCCGAAAAAGATAAATACCTGAGCGGTTCGGATAAGGTCAATACATTAAAGATGATGAAATCGGCCAACCTGACTTCCACAATTTATCTTACCCTGATCCCGGAAAAGCCGGTTGTGATGGAGAATATTTACTATGAATTCGATAAATATGACCTTACCCAGGAATCAAAAAATATCATTGATTCCATCCTCCTTAAAATTATGAATGAAAATCCTGACATCAGTATTGAATTATTGTCACACACCGACAGCAAGGGCGAGGATTTGTACAACATGAAGCTTTCGCAGGAGCGGGCTGAAAGTGTAGTGAATTACCTGGTTGAAAAAGGAATTGATAAGAGCAGGCTTACGGCAAAGGGGTTCGGCAAAACCATGCCGGTAGCGCCGAATACCAATCCGGATGGAAGCGACAATCCCGATGGCAGGAAAAAGAACCGGCGGACAGAATTCAGGATTATTAGAAAGCAGTGACAAGATAATTTGAAAATGAGACAATTTGAAAATTTGAAAATGCTTTAAAATCGAGCATTTAACTTAATTCAATGTTTGGTTTAGGATGAACAATCTTCAAATCTTCAAATCTTCAAATCTTCAAATCTTCAAATCCTCAAATCTTCAAATCTTCAAATCCTCAAATCCTCAAATTATTGATTACCTGATCACAGTAACGTAACCGGTACGGTTCACTGATTTACCGTACTTATCGGTATACCTGACAAAGTAAAGATAAACACCTTCACCGATGACGTCACCGCTTTTGACTTTACCATCCCATGAGAAATTCACATCCCTGCTTTGAAATACGAGCATTCCCCAACGGTCATAAATAAGAATTTCAAAGTTGGCATCCACATCTGCGCCGCGGAACATGGTAAGATAGTCATTTACTCCGTCATTATTTGGGGAGAAAGCGTTCGGTATATAGATATCGTAGTCTGTCAATGTGATATCAACGGCATCATAAGTAAAGCCACAGGTATTGGTGACAATCACCCAGTAATTTCCGGGTTCTTTGACGATAAATGTCGGATTGGTGGACATATCCTGCCAGCAATATGTGGAGAACTGGTAGGTTGCATCAAGGATCAGTTCATCTCCGTATTTGATTGACTGGGTTTTTCCGAGATCTACCACAGGTAAAGTCCCGACATTTGCAACCACTTTACCGGAATCTGAACCGCACTGGTTTGTTGCAGTAACTGAGTATGTACCAGGCTGCACTACATTATAATATGAATTTGTGGTATTATCCTGCCATTTATAGGAGTCAGCCGTGGTAGAGGCATCCAATTTAAATATTTCACCGGGACAGATGGAAAAGTCAGGTCCAAGGTTTACCACTGGTTTAGGTATTACGCTGATAACGATAGTTGATGTCACAGCATAACCATTGGAAGCAGTGACCTGAACGGTATATACGCCGGCAGTTCCGACAATGCATGTCTGGCTGTGGCTTCCGTTCTGCCAGGTGTAT
>JAPLDU010000107.1:24139-28845 GCA_026391255.1 Bacteroidia bacterium
TTACCCAGGTTTACTACAGGTATGATTGACTTAAAATGAGCAATGACGGTTTGCGCTGAAGTAAATGTAGTGCTGATAGTATCGCTGTAGGCATCAGGTAAGGGAGTATTTGTCAATTCCCAATGATCGAGCACATAATTTGAAGAGGCAGGATGAGCCCTCAGGAGGGTCTCCAATCCGCCGTAATATTGTCCTGTCCATGGAAAATTGATAAGGTAAAGGGAATTCAGTTCAACAAATCCTGAACCGGGAGGATCCACATTAACTGTAATATCGTATGGACCAGTCAGGCTATAGCAATTGATCATACCACCGGCAAGTTCAGCGCATCTCTGGTCAATAAAGTTATATAATGCCGTTACATTTGCCTGCCATTCTGACATTGAGCCACCCCATTTGGCAATGTGTGCCGGCATCTCGGGTGTAATCAGGTTTATCATACTGTCAAGCATGAAATGCATGTGCGGGCAGGAGAAAGTAGTGTTTGCAAGGTCAGCAAAGCGTGCAACATAATATTGATAGAACTCAGGGTTATTTAATAAGGCATTCAGGATAGGCACATGTCCCTGGCCGCCCGGATCATTGAAATTTTGAGGGTTGCAGGGATCTGCTGTTGGTAGTTGGCTGGGTATACCGGTATAGTTGATATAATGGCCAAAGGTTGCATCCTCATCCCATAGGTTATATTTCCATTTCAGATTGGAACCATTAGGATCAAGTCCCCTCCACCATTCGGTGTTCCAGTTAAGCCAGTCGCTGCAGACTACATATGAGTTCAGGACAAAATAATCGATCAGGCTTCTGATATCATATTGATTTTTGACCTGGTTATAATTTGCCGTAATAGCCATATTGTTGGAAGTGACAAAATTCCGGAAAGTATTCCAGTCGGTCTGAGCCTGTGCTCCGCCAAACTCACTCCATGTACCGCCCCAGGTTTTCAGCATCTGAACGTGGAATTCGTCCTGGTTGTAATAATAATCAGTAAAATCGGCATCATCCACTTTTTCGCGCATATCATATACGCCCCAATACTGGCCGTTTACATAAAGAATACAGGGTTCATAAGTTCTTACATCCAGGTCGAGGTGGCCGTCCTGTGCTAATGTTTCAACATATGCATCGCGGATATGTGCACCCCCGGTCTCGAAAGGATAATTGTCATTTGCACAGGCTTTCAGAATGATACGCTGAAATTCAGTCCTGTTTTTCCGGGCAAATAATTTGTAATTCAGGGCATAATTATAACCTAACTGGTCACGGGTGATAAAATCAATACCTCTCTGGCCATAGGCCCATGAGTCATTCCCGTGTTTATTGGCATAACCGTCGGCTTCGGTTCTGAACACATGGGTTTTATCAAAATATTCGAGGGATGCCTGGGGAGTAATATAATTGCCATTCAACAAATTCTGGATCTGGTCGCTGAAAATGGAAACTACTGCCACCGAATGGCTGACATTGATAAAATACGTACTGTTTTTGATAAAGCTTGGCTGGTACTGCGGATCGGTAACAAATGCCCTTGCCCTGAGAACGGTGGTGGTCGTAATGCTGATCGGACCTGAATAAAGCATAGAGGATGTGGTAGGAACAGATCCATCAGTGGTGTACCTCATTTCAGCGCTGGCATTTGAACAACTCATGGTAATAATTTGAGTTGTGTTGTAAAATCCTGGCCCCACGCTGAAAAGTGGTTTGGGAACATAATCCGTGAAAGAGGGCGAACCGTTATTTGAAGTACCTGGTGTAGGTGTGGAAAAAATAACCCAGGTTGTTCCGCCGTCAGTCAAACGTCCCCTCGACTGGTCAATTTGTGTGGGAGTAGTCTCATAATTTTCAAGTATGACCCCGGTCGGACTGGTGAATACCACGTGTTCAGGTTTTGTCTGTGTCAGCTTGAAATTGGTGTGAATTTCAGTTCCCACTACCTGGTCTCTGCCGGATGCATACACAAGCAGAAACCCATTGGCAGGAATACTTACATTTGGAAATGTCCATTTGGTAGGATTGCTGGCTTTATCGCTCAGGTGGTAACCTGCCAGGCTGATTGCGGCTATACTGTCATTATAAAGTTCAATCCAGTCTTCATGTTCTGTAAAACTGTCTGTTATGCCGTTCATGTTCGAGCAGGAGAATTCGTTAATAACCACTTGTGCAGTTATCCTGCTAAGATTGCCCGTGAAAAAAAGAAAACATAACAGGGGAAAATATAGTAAATATTTCATTATTCCTCAGATTTATAATCCAAAATGGCCATGATATTTTGCCGAAATTAATATAATTATCACTTATTTCAAAATGAATGACGTCAAATTTACCAAAATGGTTGGCTCAAAATCTTAGAAATGACCTTGCCGCCTTATTACCAGTATGTTAGATATCAATCGAACATACGGACAATCGAACATACGAACAATCGAACAATAGACATTTGACTTACGACTTACGACTATTGACTTACGACTATTGACTGCCGACTTATCAGCTGTTGGTATTTATTGCCACGACAGGGTTAAGTCTTGATCCGATATATGCAGGGACAATTCCTGCCAGTATTCCGATAGTTACTGAGATACCTATTCCTGTGATAATGTTTTTCAGGCTGAGGGAGAAATCCATCGAAATTGTGCTATTGGCTATCAAAACTGCAATATAAATGAGTAATAGTCCGATGATTCCGCCAATGAGTGATAAGATGACCGATTCATACAAAAATTCAAACATGATAAAGCGGTTCTTTGCACCGATTGCCTTCTGTATCCCGATAATATTGGTTCTTTCCCTCACAGAGACAAACATGATATTTGCAATACCGAATGCACCCACTATGATTGCAAAGCCACCGATGATCATTCCTGCAATATTAATGACACCGAAAATTCTTTCAAACTGTTTGATGATAAGACTGGCGCGATTCAGGGCAAAATCATCCTCAGCAAGCGGTTTGAGCCTGTGTATCGAACGCATGATCCCTTTCAGTTCGTCCATGATCTCTTCATTACTGATGCCGGGTTTTGATTTGACCATGATGAAAGGATCCACTCTTTCATCACGGATATCAATAATGTTCCTGGCATAGCTAATTGGCAGCAATACAACATTATCCATGCTCCGGCTTAAACTCTTGCCTTGTTTTTTGAAGATACCGATCACCTGGATTTTTCTGCCGAGTATTTTAATATGATTTCCAATGGGATCTTCATTCTCAAATAATTTGTCGGCCAATTCAGCACCGATGACAGCACAATTTACTCCGTTTTCTGCTTCGAGAGGTGAGAAATACCGGCCTTCAGAAATTTCAAATGACCAGATCTTGTCATAATCAATGGTTGATGCTAAAATTGGGGCATCTGTGGCTGAGTTATTCTTGTACTGAACGGTTTTGGTCGTATTTACCAGAAAAGCAGCAGCTTCGGTTTTCTGAGATCTTTTTTGTATTTCTTCCAGTTCGCTAAGCTTGGGTAACGGTCGTTTCATGTATTTCCACCAGGGATAATCACTGCCGAATTCCCATGGCCATTTCTGGATATATATGACATTATCGCCCAGTGATTCAAGACTTGTCCGTACACTGTTGGCCAGCGAATCAATTACCGTAAAAACGGAAATAATGGCAAATATTCCAATGGTTATGCCCAGCAGGGATAGAAAAGTCCGCAGTTTATTCATCACCAGGGATGACCAGGCAAAAATCAGGCTTTCCCTCAGCAGGGCAGCCAGTACTTTTAATTCGTTCATTCTTTTATATTTTTGTATCTGTTCGGATAGTCAATAGTCAATAGTCGTAAGTCAATAGTCGTAAGTAATAAGTCGTAAGTCAAAAGTCATATGTCATAACTCATAAAAGTCTACAGCCTAAAAGCCTATAGTCTAAATACCTCTGAAATTATTTACTGCCATTTCTCAATTTATCGATTAATTTTTCATTCACCAGTGCTGTCCAAAGCGATTGTTCATTACCATCGAGTCTTACCCATACGGGTCTGATAATCCCATTATAAGCTGTTAAGCCAATATAATCTCCGATAAAACTGTCAGATGATGCTCTAAACGAGTCAGAACTGATCCGGAAATCAAAGAATGACCTGCCTCCGTCTTCAGATACAGCCAGGTAAACGTCTGTCATTTCATCAGGATAGTTCCGTCGGTCATAGAATACAATATAAAGTTTCCCGGTTGCCTGGTCAATGGTCATTGAGGAAAAGAACTGCTGACTGCTTGTTTCATCGCAGTTGACTCTGAGAGGTTCGGTCCAGGTGGTTCCTCCGTCAGATGATCCTGTAAGCCAGATATCAGTATCGTCATCTCCATTCCTCTGGTCGCTCCAACTGATGTAAATATTTCCAAAGTATTTACTATGGCTGGTATCGCAGTTTATTACAGGTAACCCGTTGCACCTGAAAATCCCCCGCACTGAAAAATCCCAACCCCCGGGAATATCTGAAACATGAATATTTTCTTTTAGCCAGGTCTTACCATTATCGGTTGATTTATCAAACACAATACCTTCAGGTCCGGCCCAGGCGACATACACCTCGTCTCCTGGTCCCACGGCAGGAACGGCGCCTTCATCGGTATTATCACTGTCAAGGCAGTCGCCGGCTTTTTTGCTGATTCTTACGGGATCCGACCAGGTGGCTGCGCCGTCAGCAGAACTGGAAAATAAAATGATGCTGCTGTCGGCCGGATTGGTACTTCCATAA
>JAPLDU010000125.1 GCA_026391255.1 Bacteroidia bacterium
GAAGCGAAGAATCTCAAACATTTTAACCAGACAACAATTATCAACAATCCTATTTTTCAGGAATAGCTTTCAGTTGTTCAATGAGATTTTCTTTCAATTCATTGAACTTTGACATATTTCCCTTTTTCACCGGTTCCACCGAAGGAGCTTCCACTTTGAGGGGATCGACCGGAGTGCCGTTTTTATAAAAGCGGAAATCAAGGTGCGGCCCGGTTGCCAGACCGGTACTTCCCACATAACCGATTACCTGGCCCTGGGCTACTGATGCCCCAACCCTGACTCCTTTGGCAAATCCTGACAAATGCATATAGGATGTTGAATAGATTGAATTGTGCCTGATCATGATCAGGTTGCCTGCTCCGCCGCTTCTTTCAGCTTTCACTACCCTGCCGTCACCAATAGCATGGACAGGTGTGCCGGTAGGAGCAGCATAATCGACCCCGAAATGCGGACGCCTGATCTTTAATATCGGATGCAGGCGGCTAAAAGAAAACCTTGAACTGATACGTGTAAACTTCAGGGGCGCTTTAAGAAAAGCCTTCCTTAAGCTGTTTCCCCATTCATCAAACCAGTTTTCAACACCTTCTTCTGCAAAAGGAACAGCATAATAATCCTTATCCATGTGGTTAAACACGGCACAATAAATTTTCCCGAGGCCTGTATAGGTTGTATCAACATATTGTTCATCATAAATCACCTTGAAATAATCACCTTTCTGTATATCAAAAAAGTCAATAGACCAGGCATATATTTCAGATAGTTTTATGGCAAGAGACGGGTCAATCCCGTTATCGGTCATAGAATTCCAGAGTGAAGATTTTATCCTGCCATACATGGTTTTCCTGATCATTTTAATCTGTTTTTCCGATTTCATGACCCTGATGGAATCCCTCAGATCAAAAACATAATATTCAACAGGAGAACTTTCGTAAACAAAGTACTCAGGCAAGCGGACAGAGTCCTTGCTACAGAAAACAGTGTATTTGTTTCCCTGGCGAATCTTTCTCACATCAAATACCTCAGACTTTAATTGTGATAATTCTTCAATCTGCTTCGCAGTAATATGATATGCTGTAAAGATTGTGGACAGGTTCTCGTTTCTTTTTACCTCATCGTGATATACGTTGTAGTTACCGGTGTTAATCCCGTATTCTTTGAAAATACCCAGTTCCACAGCAAGTGAATCGTATTGAAATCTTTCATTGGTGTGTACGGGAACATGAAAGTAAATCTCAGTTGCAAACCGTATGGCAAGCAAAATGATGAGAAACAGAACAAAAAATATGAAGGCTTTTCTTTTCATTAATAAATCAGACGACTTCCTGCTCTCTCTTTTTCGTAACTCTCTTAGCTATTAATATGCTCACTTCGTAAAGGGCCAGCAATGGAATAGTCACCAGTGTCTGGCTGAAAACATCAGGGGGTGTGATGATTGCTGCCACTATCAGGATCACAATGATGGCATGTCTGTGGTAACGCTTCATAAACCTATGTGTAATGATCCCGATCTTTGCCAGAAAATATATCAGAACAGGCAATTCAAAAATCACTCCGCATGACAGTGCAACTGCAGAAATGGAAGAAATATATGATGTCAGGTTGATCTGGTTCAGTATCTGTGTACTTATCACATACGAACCAAGGAAATGTATGGTAAACGGGATAATTACAAAGTATCCGAATAATATCCCGATAAAAAACAATAATGAAATATAAAATATGGCGCTGGAAACATATTTCCTTTCCTTTTCATACAAAGCTGGTTTAAGAAACTGCCATATTTCAAAAACCACATAGGGAAAAGCCAGGATCAGCCCACCCACAAACGATACCAGCATGTGCATATTAAACTGACCTGCCATATTGATATTGATGATCTGGAGAGGTTTCTGGTTAATACAAAGCACATCAACATGTAACAGGCGTGAAAGCTTGCAGAGTAAAACATTGGAGATAAAATCAGGTGATTTGGGTGCAAACAGAATATGGTCAAACATGAACTGAGGAAAGAAGATTAAGAGCACACCAATAATAAATATGGCAGATATTGAACGTATCAGATGCCACCTCAATACTTCGAGGTGTTCAAGAAAGGTCATTTCCTTTTCTTTTTTCGGTTCGTCTGTCTGCATCTGAATTTCAGAAGATCACAATATGAGTATGAATAAGGTATCCTCTGGATTACATGATCCCTTCCCTCAGGATATCGTGAAGATGAATGATTCCCATGTACTTTTTGCCATCCACAACAACAAGCTGGGTGATCTTATTGTTTTCCATAATATTAAAAGCATTCACTGCCAGTTCATTCTTATTTATTGTTTTAGGCGATGATGTCATCACCTCAGCAGCAGTGAGGTTTTCAATGCGGGGATTATTCTGGAGCATTCTTCTGAGGTCGCCGTCAGTAATAATACCAAGCAGGTTGTTTTCATCATCGGTCACTGCTGTAGCGCCCAGCCGTTTGGCTGTCATTTCAAGTATCACTTCCCTGATACCTGCAAGGGGCAGTACTTTTGGTACCTCATTCACAGCATAGATATCGGAGACCCGCATGTAGAGCTGTTTACCGATTGCTCCACCCGGATGCACCTTTGCAAAATCCTCAAGACTGAACCCTCTGCATCGTATCAGGCAAACAGCAATGGCATCACCTATTACCATCTGAACTGTTGTACTGGAAGTGGGAGCCAGGTTATTCGGACAAGCCTCTTTGTCTACTGTAGCTTGTATAACATAATCAGCATTCCCGGCAAGATAAGAAGCGGTATTCCCTACTATGGCAACCAAAATGTTCCCAAGGTTGCGGATCAGAGGGACAAGCAATTTGATTTCAGGTGTGTTACCGCTCTTTGACAGGCAAATTACAATATCATCATTCTGGATGATGCCCAGATCGCCATGAATTGCATCAGCCGCATGCATAAATATGGCAGGCGTTCCGGTAGAGTTGAGTGTGGCAACAATTTTCCCCGCTATGATTGCACTCTTTCCTATCCCGGTAACAATCACCCTGCCTTTGCAGACATAAATTAATTCCACTACCCTGGCAAAATCGTCACCTATTTTACCGGCAATTTTCTCCACTGCCTTTGCCTCAGCAATAATAGTATCAATTGCTGTCCTGATTATTTCATCTTTTTGTAACAAATCCGGTCTTTATTATGTTATTGTATAAATTCAGTCTGCAAAGTTATTTATTTTACCCGTTTGATTCAATTGAAGTTGCTTTGTCAGGAATATATTAATTTATGTTAAATGTGATATTTAACATGTTTTTTTTGTATTTTTCTGATATATTTGAGTTTATATGAATAAATTGTTCAATTTATCTGTGTTTTTTCATCATAAATTGCATTCATCAGGAGATTTTTTTTCAGAACTATGTATTATATGCGTCATTACATCGTTTTAAATGATTTTTCTGAAGGTACCTGATTAAAAAGTTTATTTAAAATTTGGTAGTTAATTAGAAATATTATATTTTTAAACTAATGTTTATTCAACATAAGATATGTTATTAATATTTTTCATAAATGGGTAATACTAAGGATTATCCGATCCATGAATATTTAAAGAAGTTTTTTGGTTTTTCCAGTTTCAAAGGAAATCAGGAACCTGTCATCCGGAATGTACTGGCTGGCAAGGATACTTTTGTGCTTATGCCTACGGGAGGCGGTAAGTCTCTTACTTATCAGTTGCCAGCCCTGGTGAAAGAAGGTACTGCTATTATTATTTCCCCGCTTATTGCACTGATGAAAAACCAGGTGGATAATATGCGCGGGTTCAGCCAGGAAGACGGGATAGCTCATTTCATGAATTCATCACTAACGAAGATACAGATACAGAAAGTAAAAGAAGATGTTATCTCGGGAAAAACAAAACTTTTATACGTTGCACCAGAATCCCTGACCAAACTTGATAATGTAATTTTTCTGAAACAGGTAAAAATTTCATTTTATGCTGTTGATGAAGCACATTGTATTTCGGAATGGGGGCATGATTTCAGGCCGGAATACCGTCGTATCAGGCCAATTATCGAACAGATAGGCCGTGCACCTATCATGGCGCTTACGGCTACTGCTACTCCGAAGGTACAGCATGATATTCAGAAAAATCTGGGAATGCTGGATGCCACGGTATTCAAATCGTCCTTCAACAGGCCAAATCTTTATTACGAGGTCAGACCTAAAATAAATGCCACCAAGGAGATCATCAAATATATAAAAAGCAATTCCGGTAAATCCGGTATCATTTATTGCCTGAGCCGTAAGAAAGTGGAAGAACTGGCAGAAACGCTCCAGGTAAACGGTATAAAAGCATTAGCTTACCATGCCGGTATGGATTCGGGAACCCGCTCAGGTAACCAGGATAAGTACCTGATGGAGGATGTGGATGTTATTGTGGCAACTATTGCCTTTGGAATGGGTATTGACAAACCCGATGTCAGGTATGTGATCCATTACGATATTCCCAAGAGCCTTGAAGGTTATTACCAGGAGACAGGCCGCTCGGGACGTGATGGCGGCGAAGGAAAATGTATCTGCTTTTATAGCTATAAGGATATCCAGAAACTGGAAAAATTCATGCAGGGCAAGCCTGTTGCCGAACAAGAGATCGGAAGGCAACTGCTTCTTGAAACTGTGGCTTATGCTGAATCATCCGTATGCAGGCGTAAGACACTCCTGCATTACTTCGGTGAAATATACGAAGAAGAAAACTGCAATAACTGCGATAACTGCCTGCATCCCAAAACTCAGTTCGAAGGTATGGAATATCTTCTCATGGCTTTTGAAGTAATTCTGGCAGTAAAGGAAAAATTCAAAGCAGACCATGTCAGCAATATTCTGGCCGGCAATCTCAGTTCTGCCGTAAAATCATACCGCCATCATACACTCCAGGTTTTTGGTATGGGCCGCGACAAGGAAGCCAGGTTCTGGAACATGGTGCTGCGTCAGGCCATGATAGCCGGGTTTATTGAGAAAGAGATAGAGAATTATGGCCTGCTCAAGCTTACCGACAAAGGAAGAGCCTACCTGGAAGATCCCTATTCCTACCCGATTACCGAAGATCATGATTACGAAGAGGAAGAAGGCGACCTGATGAACCAGGGTGGCGGTGGTACCAGCGCTGTTGACCCCGTGCTTCTTTCCCTGCTGAAGGATCTGAGAAAAAATATTTCTAAAAAATTCGATCTTCCGCCATTTGTTATTTTCCAGGATCCATCACTGGAGGAAATGGCCATTCAATATCCCATTAACATTGAAGAACTCCAGAATATCACCGGTGTCGGAGCAGGAAAAGCAAAAAAATATGGTAAGGAATTTATCGAGCTCATTAAAAAATATGTAGAAGAAAATGAGATCGAACGCCCCCAGGATATGGTGGTGAAATCAGTGGTGAATAAATCAGGTCTGAAGGTTTACATCATCCAGAGCATCGACCGCAAACTGGCCCTGGAAGATATTGCCGAAGCAAAGGGACTTGAGCTCATTGAACTCTTCGATGAGATTGAATCTATTGTCAATTCAGGAACTAAACTCAACCTGAACTACTATATTGACGAAGTACTTGACGACGAAAGACAAAAGGAGGTCTTTGAATATTTCCGCGACGTGGCTGAAACCGAATCTATCCAGGAAGCCCTGAAGGAACTTGGTGAGAATGAATATACCGAGGAAGAGATCAGGCTGATGAGAATCAAGTTCATTTCGGAAGTAGGAAATTAGTCATTAGTCGTAAGTCTTAAGTTGGTAACTTTGCAGGAATCTCAAGTAGCACTTGAATATTATTCCTCTCCAGGATTAAAATTCTTATTTTTCAGCCTGTTCATAATTTCAACCTGGCGTTGGATGGATTCTTTATGGATAAGTTGCAGAATCCTGAGAATGAATTGCTCTGACAAACCAAGGTCGTGGCCCAGTTCTGTGCGGGTGGCAATAATATTTTCCCAGCGCCTGAGCTGAAGAATCGTAATGTTATTGTGGCTTTTATACCGTCCTATTTTATCAATTACATTCATTCTCTGGGAAAGAAGTTCGATAAGCTGGTTATCAATTGAATCGATCTGTTCGCGAAATCTCTCCAGTTGCCCCATTCTGCGTGGCGAGTAGTCCGAAACTTCGCGGTAAGTGAGGTTGTCGAGCAGCAAACCAAGTTCAGCAGGTGTTAACTGCTGATCAGCATCACTTAATGCAGAAGGAGGATTGATATGACATTCGATCATCAGCCCGTCCATTTCGAGATCAAGGGCTTTCTGGGAAATACTCCCGATGTACTTTGTATTGCCGGCAATGTGGCTGGGATCAGTAATAACGGGTAAATCGTGTATCCGACGTTTCAGTTCGATTACCAGTTCCCATTTGGGGATATTTCGAAGGGCTGTTTTTTCAAATGGATAGAAACCCCTGTGAACAGCAGCCAGCTTTGTGATGCCATTCTTCCTGAGTCGTTCTATTCCGCCAATCCAGAGATCAAGGTCAGGATTGATCGGATTTTTGATAAGAACAGGTAAATCAGTACCTTTTAATGCATTCGCCAATTCTTCAACTGAAAAAGGATTTGAGGTCGTGCGTGCACCTATCCAAACCATGTCAACCTTGTGATGGAGGCAGGATTCCACATGTTTTGGATAAGCCACTTCGACAAGGGTATAGAATCCGAAGTCTTCCTTAATTCTTTTAAGCCAGTGAAGGCCTTTAACACCAACACCCTCAAAGGAATGAGGCCTGGTACGGGGTTTCCAGATACCTGCCCTGAAAATCTTCACACGTCCAATCTGGCTTATTCCTTCAGCAGTACGGTAAACCTGTTCTTCAGTTTCAGCGCTGCACGGACCGGCAATGATCAGTGGTTTGTCAGAGAACCCGGGAAACCACGATGTAACAGGAACAAGACCGGATCCATTCATTATTGCTTATTTAATGAAATTATTACCGAGGAAGATGGAACGGGAAAAATATTCAGATTAATTTTAATAAATTTTATCACTGATGTGTAAAAAATTTTAATATTTCGTTCCTACGGAACTTGATTTTTAGGAGCTAATTATTTTCTACCAATATATTATCCCTAACGGGATAGTCACGTAGTGACTTAATATCGGTAGAAATAATGATACTGTTAAAAATAAGCCCCGTAGTGGGCGAAATATTCATACTATCCAGTAATTATAAGGGATTAATACATTTCAAAAATAGTTTTACCGGATAGTAGTGATACTTTACAAACTTTATGAACTTTATAAACTTTTAACTATTGCCCGTTGCTTATGCAACATCAATTTCCTTACAGAGATATACATCCTGGATGGCATTCAGTATGTCAATCCCATCGGTCATAGGTTTCTGGAAAGCTTTTCTGCCGGAAATGAGTCCCATACCACCGGCGCGTTTATTTACAATCGCTGTATATACTGCATCAGCCAGGTCATTGGCACCGGAGGCGCCGCCTGAATTGATAAGGCCGATGCGTCCCATGTAATTGTTCACTACCTGGTAACGGGTCAGATCGATCGGATGGTCAGTGGTCAGATCAGTATATACTTTCTTGTGTGTCTTGGAATAATTGAGGGCATTAAAGCCTCCATTGTTTTCCGGGAGTTTTTGTTTTATTATATCTGCCTGGATAGTCACTCCCAGGTGATTTGCCTGTCCTGTCAGGTCGGCAGCCACATGGTAATCAATCCCGTCCTTTTTAAATGCAGGATTGCGGAGATAACACCATAAAACAGTAGCCATTCCAAGGGAATGAGCCATTTCAAAGGCTTGTGAAACTTCAATAATCTGCCTGCCTGATTCCTCCGAACCAAAGTAAATGGTTGCCCCGACAGCTACAGCGCCTAAATTCCATGCTTCCTCAACCGAACCAAACATAATCTGGTCGAATTTATTTGGATAAGTCAGCAATTCATTGTGATTGATCTTGACAATAAATGGAATTTTATGGGCATATTTTCTTGAAACTGAGGCCAGCACTCCGAATGTGGATGCCACGGCATTTGCTCCGCCTTCAATTGCAAGCTTAACAATATTTTCCGGGTCAAAATAAATGGGATTTGGTGCAAAGGAAGCACATGCACTATGCTCTATTCCCTGGTCAACAGGAAGAATCGAAAGATATCCTGTACCAGCGAGGCGCCCATGATTATAAAGCTGACTCAAACTACGGAGAACCGGAGGTGTGCGGTTCGTCTGGTAAAATACCCTATCCACAAAATCAGGCCCCGGGAGATGCAATTGCTCCTTCGGAACTGTTATACTGACATGATTTAATAAAAACCCGGCCTTATCACCTAATAGTTCTGTAATATTATTGATATTCATAGCTTTAAAAATATTGATGTTTTTACAAAATTAATGAAAGAATGTGACAATGTGTTAATGTGACAATGTGTTAATGTGACAATGTGTTAATGTGATAATGTGTTAATGTGATAATGTGTTAATGTATACTTATTGACTATTGACTATTGACTATTGACTATTAAAACGGATATGCAACACCAATGTTCAGTACAATATCTGAAATTGAAAATGGTTTGGTTCCCAGTACCCAGCGATGGCCTTCCGGTTTCCGGGGATCAACCATTTTTATTCCGAAATCGGTTCTGAATACAAAATAGTTAAAATCGAACCTGAGTCCGAAGCCGGTGCCGACGGCAAATTCTTTATAGAATCTGTTGAAATTAAAATCAGCACCAGGCTGCTTATCGATCATTTGATTTAAAGCCCAGATATTTCCGGCATCGAGGAAGAATGCGCCTTTCAGTATCCAGAACATGTTGAAGCGGTACTCAATATTGGCTTCCAGTTTAATATCACCAAGCGAATTGGGAATACTGGTAGTGTCGTTATAGGAACCCGGGCCGACGGACCTCACAGGCCATGCACGAATACTATTTGCTCCACCGGCGAAATATTCTTTGATGAAGGGAATTGCATCCGAATTTCCATACGGGATCCCTATTCCTGCAAAGCTCCGGTATACGAGTGTTGCTGCCTTACTGAATACCTGGTAGTATTTGAATTCAATATCAGATTTAAAGTACTGGGCAAACCGGGTTCCGAATAACTCGTAATATCCTCCTTCTGTCTTATGCTCACCGGCCATCCTGTCTAAAGCGCTCAGAATATTCCCTGCTATTTCAGTATTGAATTTAATATATATAAAATTTCTTAACTTATTAATATCCTGATTAATAAACAACAAACTATAGCTACTGACTGAAATAAACTGATCTTCAAAGCTGTTAAGCAGGTAAGGATCCTGTATGGAATTACGAAATGCATCGGTAATATTCCTCAGCCTGACGGCATTCAATTCCACCGGGTTAAACCAATGTTTCAAATATTTGGAAGTCTTCCAGTAATAACCGAATGCAATATTGCTGATGGTCCGGTTATAGTCCGGGCGATTCTGGTAGTTGTATGAAAGTGTGATGGCAGTTTTTGGATTATACTGTTTATTAAACTTTTCGAATGAAAAAGGAAGCAGAAACTCAGGAATGTTCAGCCTGGTCTCTGCACTGTATTCGACTGTATTGGGAAGGAACTTTTTACCTGAATTACCTGCAACATTTGTCTGAACTTCCAGAGATCCGGCCACTTTAAAATTAAAATTCTCAGCGCCTCCCAGCAGATTATAATGATGATAATTAACATTACCTCCAAATCCGATATTTCCGGATGAATTTTTTCCTTCCATTTCCAGTTCATAGGATTGTTGTGTGAAAGGAGACAGTTGAATAATGCAATCAAGGTTCGGAAAAGTATCTGTTCCTTCTGTTGTATTCAGCCCGGCTTCGGCAAACTGGATGTTAATAATTTTATACTGCTGTAATTCTGACAGAAGTTTGTAAGATTCATCAACATCAGATAATTTATATAACGATCCGGGCATAATATACAAGGAACGGGCTATCACTGCTGGCCTGACGGCCATAGGCATCTTCCCGATGAATGTACATCCCTGGTAATTCAAAGTATCAAATACAGATAAATATCCTGACTGGTCCTGCAGTGCTTTACCGGAATTAAAATCAGGGTAAATTAACAAATTACGGATAATGTACTTTTTGTGGTTGGTCCTGTGCATTTCATCAGCTGATAATTGTTGTGATTTCCTTATCCTTAAATTAATATCCACCTTATGATCACTAAGAGAACTGTCCACTTTAAAATCAATATATTCTTTTGTGAAGCGATAATATCCCAGGTTTTTCAGTACATTGGTGATCCTGATCCGTTCTTTCTGAAGATCGTCCACATCATACCGTCTGCCTTTTTTTAAGATTGTCTTACCGGCAGTGTCATTTGCCAGGAAATTAAGTGTCTCATCCTGGAAATAAAAGCTGATGTTCCTTATGGAATAAGGTTTTTCAGCCCGTACATAATAGGTGATTTTCGCCTTTTTATTTCCCAGGATGACTGTATCCTTCACAATGGCTTTGAAAAAACCCTTGTCTTCAAGATACAGCTTAAACTGGTTCCGGGTTTTTTCGGTCAGGAAAGCATCGTAGATAACAGGTGGTTCTCCGATTACTTCCTTGATTTTCTTTTTCCATTTCCTGTCACTGCCATGATTCAGCATATTATATACCCAGAGGTGAAACCTGAATACACCCAGTAACCGGGTATTGGGTTTTTGTTTTATGTAACTTTCCAGTTCTTCTTTATTAATATTGCTGGTCCGGCAGTTGCAATCAACATTGATCTTATTAAGCAGGTACCCACCATCAGGGACATACCTTGTCGGCTTGCAGGAGAACAGAAGTAACGCAGCCGAAACTGCAGATATGGCAAATAAGATCCGCAGGTAACTTATTTGTTTGTATTGGATTGAAGGCAAGTTCAAATCAAAATATTAATTTCGTGGCAAATATAAACGAAAAAACCGTAACCCGCAGATGGTGATCAAAGGACTGGGAAAGAACAAGATCAGTTTTATTAAATCCCTGAAATTGAAAAAATTCAGGGCTGAACATGGTCTATTCATGGCAGAAGGACATAAACTGGTAATTGATTTACTGAATTCCAGCCTGACCATAGATACCTTAATTGCAACTGAGGAATGGCTTAAAAACCTTACAGGCAGGGAAGGAGAAAGCATTATTGCAGGAACATCTGTTTTGAAGAATGTAAAAGAAGTGATTGTTGCCGGGGATGGTGAAATTGATAAAGTCAGCCTGCTTACCACACCACCACAGGTTATTGCAATAACTTCCATTCCTGAATATGTACCTGATATGGCAATGCTTCAATCTTCGCTGGTACTGGCTCTTGACAATATAAGCGACCCGGGAAACATGGGGAATATTATCAGGATTTGTGCCTGGTTTGGCATTGATGATATTGTTTGTTCAACTGATACCGTAGATGCATATAATCCAAAGGTCGTCCAGTCCACCATGGGCGCGATCAGCAGGATAAAATTACATTACCTTGCACTGGAAAACTTCCTGTCGGAAATTGCAAAAAATGGAAAAACTACTATCTATGGAACTTTCCTCGATGGGGTAAATATCTATAAGGCAGATATTTCTGCAAACGGTATCATTGTTATCGGGAATGAATCAAGTGGCATATCAAAAATAAATGAGGCAATGATAGGGCAAAAACTCACCATTCCTTCATTTCCCGGAAGTTTCGAAAATCCTGAGTCATTAAATGTCTCGGCAGCCACGGCCATTATTTGCTCTGAATTCAGGCGAAGAGGCATTAGGCATTAGGCAATAGGCATTAGGTGCTAATTTCTGAAATCTTGACTCCTTTTGGCAAAAAATTCCAAAAAACAAATCACAAAAATCAAATAATAAACAATATCCAAATTTCAAATATGAAATAAACTACTTTGAGATTGTCATTTTGTTGATTGTTAGTTATTTGTAATTTGTATTTTGAGATTTGTGATTTCTTGTTTGGTTTTTGCTCGTCCAGGTTAGGTAAAAAGGTTACATTATCACATTTTCAAATTTTCAAATTCCTACAGTCTAAATGCCTTAATATTTAAAAAAACATTATGTTTGAATTTAAATTTAATAACCAGACTTTATATGGAACACGTTGATTCTGAGTTACAATTAGGTGCAGAACAAATAAAGTTCAATGATTTGATCCGCCGGGGAGATGATTTTATGAAGATAGAAATTTACCGGAATGCCCGCAAATATTATACTGAAGCACTTGGTACACATATAAACGACATACTTGTAAATGAAAAAATAGCAGGCTGCGATGGTCTTATCAGGAAAGAGTCAGGGATTATCATTTCAATAGTTATTGCTGCTGCTGTCATTGCCGGTGTTGTTTGCATAATAATGCTTGCCTGACAGTCAATATTTCCTTTTAAGATGAACGATAAACAGCCCAAATATATTCGTCCATAACCTTCGAATTCTTTATTACACAATTCTTATGAATTGCCTCCCTGATAAAGCCGCATTTTTCAAGAACACGCATGGAAGCTGTATTTGACTCAAAAACCCCGGCAAATATCCTGGTAACATCGTACTTTTCAAAAATATAAGCTACCAGTGTGCTGACTGCTTCGGTGACTATTCCGTTTGACCAGTATATCTCACTGAGCCAATAACCTACTTCTGCATTTATCCGGTAAACATCGAAAAAAAAATGAATCCCAATACCGCCGATCGCCTCACCTCTCATGTCAATAGCCAAAAACAGATCTTTTTCTTCATGCCGGGCAAAGTTCAGCCATAATTTTGCATCGTCAAAAGTATACGGATAAGGGAAGGAATCCCTCATATTTGCCGAAATCAGCGGGTTATTGGCATGTTTTACCAGTGCACCTGCATCGCCGGGAATCCAATTACGCAATTTGCATCTTCTTAAATTAAATTCCATGATAATTAATGTATTATGAATTATTCAAGGTACTAATGCAACCTTTTAAAAATTATCAAGTCAATCACTATGCTGTAATATACTAAACGGGATAAAGTCATGTATTTTCTGACAACTGCAATGGCAGAATTCACTAGGGTTTGCAATGAAAATCTTTGTGATGTGGCGTCATTGTGCTACCTAAATCAAAAAATCAAAATCAATAAATATTTCCTGTTTTCAATTTAATTTACAAAAATAGTTTTCCGTCTATCTTTTTTACAAGCTTTTTTAGTAAATTTGAACCAGATTTTATTAAAATTGTCACACAAAATAAATGTCTTATGAAATTCAGATGTATTTTCTTTTCGTTTCTGATGATCCTGTTGACAGCATCATCACTTTATTCTCAGACTACAGATGCGGGAATTCCGCAGATTTTAAGTCTGAATCCCTATGTTGGTAACCAGGCAGTAAAAGTATCTCTGGAAAACTTTGGTACCAACACACTGACCTATGTTACCATAGATTGGATGGTTGATGCCACTGCACAGACAGCTTACAACTGGAGCGGCAGTCTTGCCACCGATTCAATTGCAAGTCCTGTAAACATTGGTTCCTACAATTTTACTGCGGGCCCGCATACTGTCAAAGTTTATGTCACCTTACCCAATGGTGTGGCCGACAGCAATAATGCCAATGATACAGCGACCGTTACAGTTACCTTTACCACACCTGCTTATCTGCCGTACTGTGAGAGTTTTGAAACCGGTTTCGGACAATGGCAGCAAATGACAGACGATAATTATGACTGGACCCGTACGAATGTTGCAACTCCTACAACAAGCACAGGTCCGGATGCAGCATATGACGGAAGTTATTTCATTTACACTGAAGCCGATGGTCAAACTGCCGGTTGGTCGGCCAACCTTGAATTACCTGTTGATTTCACAGGAATTACCCATCCCACCATTTCATTTTATTACCATATGTATGGCACACAGATGGGTTCACTTCACCTGGATGTGTATGACAATTCCTGGCATACTGATGTCTGGACACAAACCGGGAACCTCGGAAATACCTGGTTCAACCAGGTTGTTGATCTGAGCACGTATGCTAATTACGGTGTAGTGTTATTACGCTGGAGAGGGATTAGAGGCTCAGGAACCCGTAGTGACATGGCTCTTGATAAAATCTGTGTTTACCAGGTTTATAACTCCGATCTTGAAGTAACCGCCATTCTTCAGCCTACTTCTCCGATATGTTCAACAACATCCAATAATGTCGATGTGATTGTCAAGAATAATGGCTATAATTCCCAGACGAATATTCCTGTAGGTGTTAATGTTGTTTTACCTGATAACTCAACTGTTTCTCTGCATGACACGATTACCACCAGTCTTGCTGCCGGTGCAGCAGATACAGTCATCGTTGGCCAGGTTAACTTATCCTTAATAGGAACTTATGTTTTTCATGCATTCACTTCCTTCACGGGCGATCAGAATACAGCGAATGACACGGTTTCTGCAAGTGTGATTGTGAAAGGAAATGTCAGTACCTTTCCATTTGTAGAAAATTTCGAATCAGGAAATAACTATTTTACCCTGACAGGGTCTACACTTGGTTCAGCAACCGTTGTGTTGGATGCCGGTAATAATGTGATAGATTTTACCGGTGGGACTGCTGGAACAGGATGGACAGGCTCAGGAACCGGCACAACAGCCACCAATGCATGGACTCAGAATACTACCCACCAGGCAAGAGCTTATACCTGCGTTGTGAATGCAACTTCCCTCACCGATGTGAGGCTCACTCTTGATCTGAAGCAGATAAGCCCGGTTAATTATTATATGAATAACTGGTTCAGGGTTTTGGTTAATGATACTGTACAAATAACTGATATTAACGGTGTAAGTAATTTTAATCCTCCTTTGGCGACATACACCACCAAAACATTTGGCCTGACCGCATATGCCGGCACACAGTTCAAACTTACATTTGAGACAGCCGAGAGATATAACTCGTCCTATGTCGGTACGGGTTATACAGTAGGTACGGGTGACAATGCATGGGTTGACAATGTCCATATTTTCCAGCCGGTAAACAACGATGCCGGAGTTGCCGCTATTACTGCACCTTCCGGATCAGTCTGTTCTAATTCAGCAACTGATGTAGTGGTTACAGTGAAAAATTTCGGATCCAATACACTTGATTCTATTCCCGTTCATGCAGTAGTAACCAATCCTTCCGGTGTTATTACCACCCTGACAGGTTTTTATTACCCTAATCTGACAACTCTGACATCCGGATCTGTAACACTCAGCAGCGTGATTGCTACAGTTCCCGGTACTTACCAGGTAAAAGCCTACACATCATTAACAGGGGATCCGAATGCAGCAAACGATACAATTTCATCAACATTCATTGTAATGGCTGATATTACGACATTCCCCTTCCTCGAGAATTTCGAATCATCCAATAATTATTTCACTCTTGCAGCCGGAACGAATGCCAGCGCTAACATTGTGAGTGAAGTATCAGGGAATCATGCGGTTAATTTTACCGGAGCTACTGCAAATACAGGCTGGACCGGAACTGCAACCACTACGACTGCCACCAATGCATGGGTAGATAATGCAACACACCATGGTACAGTATTTACTTGTATTGTTGATGCAACATCTCTAACTTACCCGGTTCTTCAGTTTGATCTGAAGCAGACAGGAACAACGAGTCTGTATAACTGGGTCAGAGTACTGGCAAATGATACTGTTCAGCTTACCGATGTCACCGGGGTGACAAATTACAATACTCCATTGGCAAATTATACTAACAAAAAATTCGACCTGAGCGCTTATGCCGGCACACATTTCAAATTAAGCATTCAGGCTTGTGAACGGTATAATGCTGCAAATACACAGGGAGAAACCGGGGGTGATAATGCCTTCGTAGATAATATCAATATTTATCAGCCATTTATGAATGATGCCGGTGTTTCACAGATACTTTCACCGGTTACCGGTTGTCCGAATGCAGCAAATAGTGTAAGTGTTATTGTGACTAATTTTGGCGCTAATTCTCTTTCAAATATTCCTGCAAGTGTTACAATCACTGACCCTGCCGGTAATCCTACAACACTGACAGGTTCTCTTGCAGGACCATTAGCTTCAGGAGCTTCTGATACACTTGATCTTCCAACCTATAGTTCACTGTTGCCGGGAAGCTATACGGTCAACGCCACTACTACCCTGACAGGCGACCCACAAAGTTCAAATAACTCCATAACCTCCACATTTACCATTTACCATTCTATTACTACTTTCCCCTATTATGACAATCTTGAATCAGGTAACCTGTATTTCACCCTGACAGGAACAACCTACGCAACAGCCACATATGCACTTGACGGAACAACTAATCACGCATTGTATTTTACAGGAGGTAATCTGAATACAGGCTGGACAGGTAATGGAACCGGTACAACAGCCGCACAGGCATGGACTACCAATACAACACACCAGGCTTTCGCATACACATGCAGTATAGATGCTACCTCTGCTTCAGCACTGAATCTTTCATTTGACCTGAAACAAGCAAGCCCTGCAAATTATTATCTTTATAACTGGTTCAGAGTACTGATCAATGATACCGTTCAAATATCCGACAATACAGGAGTATCCAATTTTAATCCTAACGGAACCAATGTTTACTCGAATAAAATTTTTAACCTGAATGCTTATGCCGGTACACAATTCAAACTCACCTTCGAGGCAGCCGTAAAGTACAATAGTACTTATAGCCCTACTGCATATCCCGGTGGAGATAATGTCTATGTCGATAATATCAACATGTATGTTCCACCTCCGGTTGATATGGAAGCTGTTACAATCGGTAACCTGCCGGTTTCTTCCTGCGACCTGGGTGTACAGAATATTTCAATGACTATTAAGAATCTGGGAACTACCACTGTTCTTACCGGCACAGTGTTACCTGTGGCCTATTCTGTTAACGGCGGTACTTCAGTGAATGAAAACATCACACTGACTTCTGATTTGGCATATGATTCGACAATGAATTATACCTTTACACAGGGCGCTGATTTGTCAGCAGACGGAAATTATACCGTACATGCATGGGTATCTATTCCGGGTGATGGTAATTTAAACAATGATACCGCACAGGCAACTACTGTCAATCTGGTAAGCATTGGTACTTACCCTTATGTTCAGGATTTTGAAACAAATTCCGATGGCTGGAGCAGCGAGATGATTGCTGTTGCCAATTCATGGGTGTTAGGTACTCCGGCTAAAACTTATATCACTTCGGCGCATTCGGGAACAAAGGCTTGGGTAACAGGACTGACTCAAAATTATACTGCCAATGAACAAAGTGTATTGCTAACACCATGTTTTGATTTCACAAACCTGATCAATCCGAATATTTCTTTCTGGCTAAATTTGCATTCGGAAAATCTTTATGATGGAGCTATTCTCGAATCGACAACTGACGAAGGTCTTACCTGGGTAAAAGTCGGTGCAACCACTACCGGGTTTTATACTAATCCCGTTGACAGTAATGCCAGCACATTGGTGACTCCGCCATGGTGGAGTGGTAATAATAACGGATGGAATCATTATTCGGTTGTTGATTCTTCTTTGGCAGGCCAGAGTTCAGTAAGATTCCGTTTCCTGTTTATCGCTGATAATTCAGTACAGGATAATGGTCTTGCCATTGATGATTTTTCCATATATGATATTATGGTTGCAGAAGCAGGTAATAATCTGCAGATATGTCCGGGTAGTACTGCACAGCTGGGTGTTTCAGTATCCGGCGGAGTGGGCCCGTTTACATATCATTGGACTCCGGGCGTTACTCTCAGCGATTCACTGATTTCAAACCCGGTGGCAACTCCTGCAGTTAATACCACTTATTATGTTACCGTGACAGATTCAAACGGAACTTCTTCTACTGATACTGTTTCTGTTACTATTACCAATAATCCCACGATTGAC
This sequence comes from Bacteroidia bacterium, assembly GCA_026391255.1. Taxonomy (GTDB): domain Bacteria; phylum Bacteroidota; class Bacteroidia; order Bacteroidales; family JAPLDU01; genus JAPLDU01. Next base: position 17,858 of record JAPLDU010000125.1, read on the forward strand.
TTAGGCAATGACTTCAATATCTGCCAGGGCGACCAGGTTCCGCTTGGTGCACCAGCAGGTGTTTCGTACAACTGGTCAAACGGCGCAACCACCCAGACCATCATGATCTCACAGGCAGGAGCATATTGGGTCACTGTTGATGAAGGTGCCGGATGTATCGGTATTTCCAATACTGTGAATGTGGGTGTTGATCCTATTCCTGTTGTCAATCTTGGAAACGATGTAAATGCTAACCCCGGTGATATCGTAACACTTGATGCAGGAAATCCGGGCGCATTATTCCTCTGGTCAACTGATGCTACCACCCAGACCATTGATGTGACTTCTCCGGGAACTTATTCGGTGACCGTTACTGTCAACAACTGCTCTGCATCTGACGTTATTGTGGTGACCTTCCTTGGTATTACGGATATTACAAATGGAATATCTGTCCTTATAAGCCCAAATCCTAACAATGGATACTTCACTCTTGAAATTAACAATTTCAAGACCAACGTTGTATATGATTTATACAGCCCTGAAGGTAAACGAATTTTCAGAAAATATTCGGCTGACAAGCAGGTGACTGACCATCTCGACTTTACTACCTTGCCGAAAGGAATGTATTATATCAACATAACTGATGGTCAAAAGGTAGTGACAAAGAAGATATTGATTCAATAATCTTATATGTTTCAGACAAAAAAGGCTGGTCACTTTGGATCAGCCTTTTTTTTGTATTTGAACGGATTGGAATTGACTGAGTCACAAGACACGCACTATTGAACTGATAAAATTATGTAGTGTAAAGTC
>JAPLDU010000135.1 GCA_026391255.1 Bacteroidia bacterium
AATCCCTCAGCCCAAATCTCAGGGAAGCCCCCTTTCCACAACATGTCAGATGGGTTTTGCAACACCTTGCTATTGTTTAACTCACTGGCACTCAATGACCCCAATCGTAAGATTTTTACTCTTCCCGCCAAAGACTCACTCACCTGCTGCATCAGGGGAAATTGCTGACTCCCGGTCAGTATCCATTTACCCTTGACATCTCTTTCCTGATCCACAATAACCTTCAGGTCCCGGAATAAACCAGGCGCATGCTGAATCTCATCAATAATAACCTGCTTATTAAACCTGCTTAAAAACCGCTCTGGATTTTCCTGAGCTTCTGCAGCAATGAGAATCTTGTCCAGAGTAACATATTCGGCCTCCGGAAACAGTTTCATCAACAATGAACTTTTCCCAGCCTGCCTGACACCGGTTAATAAAACAACGGGCCTGGTCCGAACAGCTTCCAGAATCTTATCCGTATTGTTTCTTTCAATCCACATAATCATAATTGCTTGTTACAAATTTAATCGTTTTAGTAATATGATTGCGAATTATCTTAATATTAATTGCATATTGTCTTTAATGAGCTTCATTAAAGTTCCTGCCAGATTTCCTGGTCGGACAACAATCTTAAAGTTGCCAACTTTTTAAAAGTTGGCAACTTTATTTCAAATGCATGATCAGTAAAACTGCATTCTCGTCGCCAGTCATCGAATCCATCATATCAGCAAGCTTGTCTCTCAGGTCAGGCCGGGAAACAGGTTGTTTTCTTAAACAATTGATATCAATTTCTTTCTGAGCGATATCCACCTGGGGTCTGAAAAAGAAAGTATTCAGCCCGTCTTTGGGTTGTGCAAAATATAATCTCACCGGTTCTAAACCATAGATATCATTTTCTAAAGAGAATTTTCCTGTAGCGCAATTGACCGTTTGACTCACTGAATAGGTTTCTTTCGTTTTTTTATCATAAACCACCAGGAAAGGATTCATACAATCCGATGCCGGGATAAAGAGGAAATTTTTCAATTCGTAAACTCCCCAAACCATGGCTCGTGATTTCCAGGGCACCTGAGACCGTAACCTAAAATCCTCAAGCTTAAGATGATTGTCTGATATTTTCAAATGGTAAAGGGGTCTAGCCCGACCAGTTGAAGAAATCCGGTAAACCGTATCAAAAACCGCCTCATAAAACAGAGTCCCCGAGCTTCCGCGTGTGAATTCATGGTAACTTAACATGGGAAGACACAGGCTGTCATTATTAACCCTTGGAAGCTGACTGCCCGCATGATTCAGATCAAAGTCAAAAACCTCAATGCTATAGAAATCATTAACCGGTACCATCGGACGCCGGACAATCAGGGCGAACCGGTTTTCATCAATTTCGCACAACCGGTCATAGATCCTGCGTTCTAGGTTCCTGGGAAGCTTTATTTCCTTAATAAATTCATTTTCAACCGAATACTTGATCAGCTTCTGGCCTTTTTGATCAAGGATGATTATGTGTTCCTGTTTTGCATCAAAAATGCAATAGCTTAAACTCAGGAATTCACCGGGACCTTCTCCCAACCAACCGATATTACGAACAAATGACCCATTCCTGTTAAACAAATAAACCTTGTTCTGGAAGTCACAGGCAAGTAATATGTGCTGTTTCCCGATGACCGTCGATAAAGCATTTACGAAATAGGAATCTATGGAATTTTCCAGCGGCACAATCTCCATATCATCGACAATTCTGCTCAGGGGAAATGGCCGCTGATCCTTCATCGCAGCTAAAATGTCAATTTCAATGATATCACTTTGGGATGATTTGGAATGCGGGGTGCTGCAGGAAGAGTTCAACACCAGCAGGGAGAACAGGACAAACAGGCAGATTCTGTTCATGATAAGGTTGGTTAAGGCTCACTTTCTGTAATAACGATGCTTGCAAATCATTATTACTCATTTTAGCTTAAACAGTTTGGGAGAACTGATCTAAGGCGGATTTATATTCTCTTATTTAATTTTTGTCTTTACAGTATTAATGATCAGATCCCGAAGTCTCCTTTGATGACCTGATGGTTATGATGCTTGGATGTAAAACGGGAAGAGCCGCGGCTTGAATGAAGACGGGAGGAGCCG
>JAPLDU010000029.1 GCA_026391255.1 Bacteroidia bacterium
AAAAAAAAAAAAAAAGGGGAGGGTAAATAAATTAAATTATACGCTAATAATCAAACTTTTAATAAAATTCAAAACAGTTATTTAGTCATGAAAACAGAAATTGGCAAATTTTGTTAATACTTATTAAAATTTTTAATATTTTAATTCTCATAAAATGGAAAAACTCAGTGCAAAAACAAACGCAATCAACTGGTTTGAAATATCAGTGAATGATGCAATCAGAGCAAAGAAGTTCTACGAAAGCATTTTTGAGATCGAAATGAAAACAATCGAAATGAGTGGTATGGAAATGATCTTCTTTCCCTCATCCGAAAATATGGAGGGTCTTGTTTCAGGCGCCCTTGTAAAAGGAGAAATGCACAAACCTTCAATAGACGGTACTGTGATTTATTTGAATGCCAATCCAGACATTCAGGTAATTATTGATAATATTAAAGCCAACGGTGGTAAGATCATCATGCCCAGAACCCTGGTCAATGAGCAGGTTGGTTATATGGCTTTTTTTATCGATACAGAAGGGAATCGTCTGGCGCTTCATGCCGCAAATTAGAAAAGAAACTACACTAAAAAGCCCTGTAAATAAACGATTACATGGCTTTGTATAACTATTCTGGTTGTCCTGCCAGGACTGCAATAATTAATTGTAATACATTGCATATCATATAATTGTAAATGAATAATACAGTCAGGGTAAAATGGGGGGTAAAATATGTATACCTTCGCCTAAATTCTAAGAGCCGGTGGTATCAATTACATTGTTTGAAATTTCTGAGATTTTTGCTTTTAAATCCGGCAGGTCATATTTCAGGATATCCCAAACCAAATTGGTGTCAATTCCAAAGTATTCATGAACAAAAACATTCCTCATAGCAATTATTTGTGACCATTCTATATCCGTAAACTTCGATTTCAGGTTACTTGATAAATGATTGCTTGCTTCTCCTATGATTTCCAGTTGTTTAATGCAGGCGAACCTCATCATGGAATTTTCAATAAATTCTGTAAATCCGGTATTTACCAAATAGGATTCAATCTCTGTTATAGCATCTATCATATGCTGTAACCTGATCTTATCGCCCTGTTCACCTTGCATAGATCAATTGTTTTTCATTGTCAACAATCGGCTTTATATATTTTGACAAGCCATTGGAAGATACCAGATCGACTTTTGAATTAAGCAATTTCTCAAGGTCAGTTTGCATCCTGATAAATTTCAATCCAATCCTCTGTGAATAATCCAGGTCAACAAGAATATCAATATCACTTTGATCGCCTGCTTCATTGCGAACGTACGACCCAAAAATATATGCTTTCAAAACCGGACTTGTTTTGAAATAAGTTTTGATAATTTCTATTTTGTTATGATCTAAGTTCATAACTGCAAAAATACAAAATTTATAGAAATCATCGTGAGGTACTCGCAGATTCTTGTACATAAAATGGACGAACTGGGAACACTGATCAGCCTTCTCTGATCTGACTATATAATTGAATTTAAATATCCTCAATTGTTTAATGAAGAATATCTGAATTGGCATGAACTGGTCAATTTACTGAGCGTATCCATAAAAGGATATAACAGAAAATTTACAATCAACAGTAGTATCATATTTTATTATCGAATGAAACAATAAATCAAGCTAATAGATATTATTTCAATGAATTATACTGATTTTTACCATTACTGACAGCAAGAGTGATGATAATCTCAATGAATAAAATCCGGATGGCAGACAACTCCCGTCTATTGCAATTTCATGCAATCCCTCAGGCAATTGATTGTTGATGAGTTCTTTTATGGTTTTTCCGGTGACATCATATAATGTCAGCTTAATTATAGTTTTTTCAGGCAGGTAAAACCGGATGATCCCCGTCTCGTTAAACGGATTCGGATATAAGCATAACATAAATGAATTATATTCAATGGCTTCGACTATATTCGGTTGTGTGACCCGGAAAGTATCCCGATAATCGCAACCATTCGAATCAGTAATGGTAACGTAGTACCAGCCAACTGTAATATTCTGAATATCCTGTGTGGTTTGCCCTGTATTCCAATGATAATGATATGGTGGGGTACCGCCATTTACAGTGAGATCAACCGCACCGTCTGAACCTCCGATAACAGAAACATCAGTCACATTGCTACTGATAGTCAGGCTGTCAGGCATTGATATACTGGCAGAAAGAATGTATGTACATGATTTGGTATCGGTGATTGTCAAAGAATATTCACCTGCAACAAGGCCTGAAATATCATCATTTGTAGAACTATCGGACCAGTAATAGAAATAAGGTGTTGTTCCACCGCTTACGGTAATATTGACCGATCCGTCGTTTCCGTTTGCACAAGCAACATCAGACACAAAATAACCGGCAGAAAGTGCTGAATCAGGCTGTAAAATAGTAACCGTTCCGGTTATAGAGCAATTATTATTATCAGTCACTGAGTACGAATAAATACCTGAACTCAAATGGTTGATGTCCGCGGTTGAAGCACCGTTTGACCACTGGTACTGAAAATTACCCGCTCCACCGGTTGCAATTATATAAGCTGATCCGTCGGAACCATCGAAACAACTGACATTATTGTCCAGTTCAGTAATATTAATCTGATTAGATGAGCTTAGTGTATAATCTGCCGTGATGATACAAAAAAAATCACTAACCGTAACCGTATATAAACCTGCAGGAATATTGTTGATATTCTGTGTAGTCGCTCCGTTTGACCAATAAAAGTCAAACGGTTGTGGTCCCGTAACTTCAAGGTCAATGTAACCAGCAGATGATCCATTGCATCCGATATTCCCGGTAAAAGAAACACTTAGCGTAAAATATGCCGCAACTGTAATAGTGTCGATATTAACGTTAGAATTTGCATCAGTAACGGTCACATAGTAAACTCCTTCCGGAATACTGTCGATATATTGAGTTGTCTGGCCATTCGACCATAAATAAGTAAACGGTGAAGTTCCACAGTTGATTGACAGGTCAATCGAACCATCTGAACTTCCCGGGCATGAAGCATTAATGACGTCATGATTAATATTAAACGCGAAATTGCCTGCATCCCATTGAACGCCAAATAATTTGGCTTTTACATTATCGTATGAGACACTGTGAATATTATCTCCGCAACCCAGTGGTAAATAATGATGGGAAATTACATTACCTGTTGCAATTTCAATTGTCGTAATATAAAAATTAGAACCTCCTGATGTGAACATGTATCTTTGGTTCAAAGTATCAATCGCGGACGATCCGCCGCCAACACCATAAGGGGTTCCTGTTCCGATTATTGTCAATCCTCCGGTGACAGGATCAATTGATACGAGATAACAAAGATTTGTACTGGAATTCATGATCATCCCGTTAATAATGTTCAGGGAATGATTATAACAAAAATGAATGACAGTTTGGTTGGACCCAAGACTCAGCACAGGACTGGAAATCAGATTTCCGGTCAATGCGTCAATTGAATAAAGATGATTCCCTGTAATAACAAAATACCTGTGGTTATTACTGTCATAAGCAGTATTTCCCTGCGCTATTGATGATAAACCGGTAATCGTGCTTGAGTATATATGAATGATGAGACCTGTAGATGGATTGACCGTTGCTAAATAGAAATGTGAAAGAGAACTGTTCCAGTACAATCCATAAAGTGAATCATTAGAATTATCATATTTTATTTCCCTCACACAAGATCCGGTCGGCGGATAATAAGGATTTGAAATAATGGAACCATCAGAAACGTCAATAGTATAAAGATGATCAGGAATTGAAACACCACCCTGAAAAATATAATGACCATGCACCTCATCATATGCCCGGATATATGGGCTTACCCATCCTATGCCATTAATGGCGCTTCCGATCTGAGTAAACGATCCTGTTGCGGTATCAATATTTATAATAAACTCTCCCTGTGAATATATTTCTGAAATGACAAAAGAAAGTATGAAAATCATCAGATATTTTTTCTTTTTCATGACCTTATATTTATTAGTTACATTTTATTGTTAAGACAAATGATAACTTAAAGCCGTTGTCTGTACTATAGTTTTATTATGCAATTAACAAAGACAAAGAAACAATTGAATACTTATTAAAAAAAAAGGAGCCAAACTTAATGCTCAAAATCAGGCAGGTCACACCCCACTTGATTTTGTTACCGATAAGAAGAAACAAAATTATTTAAGGTCAATTGGTGCTAAAACATGAAGCGGGTTTATCTATATTTATGATTAAATATAATATCTGAATTATTTCTCAACTGAATCCTAACAAATTTCAAACCAATTCTCTGTAATAATCCAGGTCAACAAGAATATCAATATCACTTTGATCGCCTGCTTCATTGCAAACGCACGATCCAAAAATATATGCTTTCAAAACCGGACTCGTTTTAAAAATAAGTTTTGATAATTTCTATTTTGTTATGATCAAAGTTCATAAGTGTAAAAATACAGAATAAATTGAGAGCATTGTGAGGTATTCGCTGATTCTTTTGCATTGATTGGACATGCTGACAAGATTGATCGGCCTTCGCTGATCTGATCTGACTGTACGACCGCATCTAAAGTATTCTCAGTTTTTTAATGAAGTATATCTGAATCGGCAGGAACTGGTCAATTTCATCGGTATTTCCACCTGGCACTCCTATATTTCATTATATCAATTCATTATTAACAAATGCATCAGGTATTATTAATTTTACCGGAAATTGAGATGATACTTTAAAATTAGCAGGCATTTCTGTCATTTTAAGTACTATAATTATGTATATTTGCAAAAAACCTGATCATGAAGAAAAAGTTAATGACAATATTTTTTGTCATCACCGGAAGTATTTCCATTTTCTCACAGTCGCCCGACTGGTCATGGATACAAACAGCAATGGGAAATAACGGGAATAACAGTTCAAATTGTATGACTACCGATGTACAAGGCAATGTATATGTTGCCGGTGATTTCATGAGTTCTTATATTGTTATTGGCACTGACACTCTATATAGAAGTGGATATACGGATATTTTTATTGCCAAGTATACCCCCGAAGGAAATCCTGTCTGGGCAAAACGTGCGGGGGGTGAAATATCGGTTAATGTATATAGTATTACGTCTGATAGTCACTCTAATATATATATTGCAGGTTGCTATAACCAGGAAGCTGTTCATTTTGGCAATATTACACTTAACAATACCGGGGGGCCGAATTTTTTTGTTGCCAAGTATACTTCTTCAGGTGAAGTGGTTTGGGCAAAAACTACCAGCAGTGATGTACCTTCCCGTATTTACGCTATTACCGCTGACAGCCATGACAATCTCTATGTTACCGGAGACTATTGCTTTCATTCAATTATATTAGGAAACACCACACTTTATCCTGACGAGAGCGGTGTAATAAATACCCGTACTGATCTTTTTATTGCCAAAATGGATACCTCCGGTAATTTCATATGGGCGAAAAGCATTACCGGATCAGGCTTTGAGTTTGGAATTAATATTTCAGCAGATGATTTTGATCACATATTTCTGATTGGCACTACCAACAGTTCCGTTGTAGATTTCGGTACAGGTACGCTTAATTTCCCGGATATCAGTGGTGAGGATAATTACTTTATAGCCAGGTATGATACATCAGGGAATCTATTGTGGGTTAAAAATCAGGGTAGTTCTTTGTATTCAACCGGCAGTGCATTTGATCATAACGGAAATTATTATGTGACAGGATCATTTGGATATTATTGCAGTCCGGTTTATTTTGGAAACGATACACTGATAAATACTGCTCCCTCAACCATCGATGCATTTATTGTAAAGTATGATTCATCGGGTAATGCTTTGTGGGCAAGAAGTTTCGGGGGTATTGGTTATGATAGTTTTGAAGGAATAATAACGGATGTAAATAACAATGTGTGTGCATGCGGATGGTCGGGGAGTCAATCTGTGAACTACGATAATATTAATGTCCCCGACTCGGGAATGATTATTGTAAAGTTTTCACCCACAGGAAGCACATTATGGGCAAAAAATGTACCTTGTAAGATCGCTCCTACCTGCATTAGTTCCTGGTCTGACAGTATTATTTATCTTTCAGGAACATTTAGAAATACGGTTATTATGGGAGGCGAAACACTCCTGGGAACTAATGTAAATAATGTGTACGTCGCTAAACTTCGGGGCGGTGCAAAATCGGACGTTGAAACAGAACCTGATAAGTCCATAAAAATTTACCCGAACCCGGCATCAGGGACAGTGATCATTTCCTGCTTGCCTTTGTTTGGACAAATCCAGCTTATTAATTCTACCGGACAAACCATCATGAAAAAAGACATACATAACCAGGAAAGCGTGAACATTAACCTGCCGGCAAGTGGTTTGTACTATGTACGGGTCATCTCCGGAAAAGAACTGATTACGAAAAAGGTCGTGGTATTCCGGTAATTGATTCATTAATAAGGATTTGTTCATCCTTATAAATGAGTGCAATTGCTGCAAATAGGGCTACATTTCAACCTTGTCTGTAATTTTATCACCTGTTTATTACTATAGAATTCTCTTATTGACGTAGCATTAATAGGCTTAAATCATATCATCGTATCCTTAAAAGTTTTGTCTTGATCGACCTCAACCAGGAAGAAGCAGGTACTCAGGATGTCGGTCAAATGAATATGTATCTGGGATATTTAGAAAACGAAGTAAATACAATATGTGATAATTCGCCTATTGGCATAGTGCTGACAAAAGAAAAAGACGAATTGCCCGTGCAATAAGCCATGCACAATCTGTCATCTCAGCGTTTTGTAAACAAATACCAGTTATACTTACCCAATAGAGAGGAGCTTTTATCGGCATTGTGAAGTTATACTGGATAAATAAAAGGTAAGATGAAATAAAAAAGCCACCCTCATCGGATGGCTTTCTGTTGTCCTGCCAGGGGTCGAACCTGGACTCTTCTGATCCAGAGTCAGACGTGTTGCCAGTTACACCACAGGACAAATTCGCGGCAAATGTAAACTTTTTGATTAAATTGCGAAAATGTTTTTCGATATTAAATTTTGAACTACTTCTGAAAAGACAGTCAGAAAAGGCTATTGGCTGTAGGCAATAGCTGCTGATTCACCATCACTTCATCACTTCGTCACTTCCTCACCCAGTTGCTCCTTCTCTCATTCACGCTTTCCCCGACTTTGACCACGAATCTTTCAGTGGTACAATTCGGTTGAACACCAGTTTTTCCGGAGATGAATCATAATCCACGCTGAAATAACCCAAGCGTTCAAACTGATACTTATCAAGCGGTCTGGCATCTTTGAGTCCGGGCTCCACAAAACAATCTATAATCTTCAATGAATCTGGATTCAGGTTCGATTTGAAATCTTTGCCTTCCATAGCCTGGTCGGGATTTTCGCAGTTGAAAAGTCGGTCGTAAATACGTGCTTCTGCTTTGAGTGCATGCCTTGCCGAAACCCAGTGAATGGTTCCCATCACTTTTCTCCCGTCGGGTGAAGATCCTCCTTTAGTGGCAGGGTCATAAGTACAGTGCAGGGAAACAACTTCACCTTTGCTGTTTTTAATCACATCACGACAAGTGATATAATAAGCGTATCGAAGCCTGACTTCACGTCCGGGTGCAAGGCGGAAATACTTTTTGGGCGGATCTTCCATGAAATCGTCTTTTTCAATATAAATGACTTTTGAAAAAGGCAATTTTCGTTTACCTGCAGTAGTATCTTCGGGATTGTTGATTGCCTCAATCTCCTCGGTCAGGCCGTCGGGATAGTTCTCAATTACCACTTCCAGAGGGTTTAATATACCCATAACACGCATTGCCCGTTTGTTCAGGTCTTCACGCAGGTAATACTCGAGCAGTGAAGCATCAATCACATTGTCTCTTTTGGCGACACCGATGGCATCGGCAAAATTCCTGATGGAATCAGGAGTGTAACCACGCCGTCTTAATCCGCAGATGGTAGGCATGCGCGGATCGTCCCATCCTTTCACAAAACCTTCCTGCACTAATTGCAAAAGTTTACGTTTGCTCATCACTGTGTAAGTCAGGTTCAGCCTGGCAAATTCGATCTGTTGCGGTGCCCATATCTCCAGTTCCCTGATAAACCAGTCATATAAAGGTCTATGAACCTCAAATTCGAGGGTACATATTGAGTGGGTAATACGTTCGATCGAATCTGACTGCCCGTGGGCAAAATCATACATCGGATAAATACACCACTGATTCCCAGTACGGTGGTGTTCTGAGTGAAGGATGCGATATAGTACCGGATCACGCAGAAGCATATTGGGTGAAGCCATATCAATCTTTGCCCTTAGCACTTTTTCACCGTCCCTGAATTCACCGTTCCGCATACGTATGAACAGATCAAGATTCTCTTCAACCGGACGGTTGCGGAATGGACTTTCGGTTCCGGGGCTGGTTACGGTTCCCCGGGTATTACTGATCTCTTCGGCATTGAGATCGCAGACATAGGCTTTTCCTTTATTGATCAACTTTACGGCATAGTCAAACAACTGTGGAAAATAATCGGAAGCATAAAATTCGCGGTCATCCCAGTCGAAGCCCAGCCAGTGAACATCTTCACGGATTGAATCAACATATTCCACATCCTCTTTCACTGGATTGGTATCATCAAAACGAAGGTTTGTAAGTCCGTTATATTGCTTTGCCAGACCGAAATTCAGGCAGATCGATTTGGCATGCCCGATGTGTAAGTATCCGTTTGGCTCGGGAGGAAAACGGGTATGAACACGGCCTCCGTGTTTATCATTCCGGTTATCTTCTTCAATAATCTGCTGAATAAAATTCAACGGTGATTGGTATTTTGGTATTTACCTGATTCTGTGAAACAGTAAAAACCCCGGTTAAAGGTAAAAAATTTGTACCTGTTTCAAGATACGGTCTGACCACCCAGGCAGGATCACCCTGTGCAAAATTTCCAATTATTGCATTGTTATTCACTTTTAAACGCAGTCCATCAGCACCTGACAAATAAAATGTATAGGTTCCAGCAGCACTGAATACAATATCACCTTTCCATCGGATTGATACCGGTGCGTTTGGATTAATCCCACTGACTGAAGAAAGAAATGATTCCAAACTTCCTTTAGGTATATTAATGGTTGCATCAACCTGTGTAGTAATCAACGATGAAAACCAAGTGATATTTGAAGGTGGATTCCATGCATAAGTTTCGGTAGAGGAAGAAGTCCAGCTTGTAAGATTAAATGGATAATTATCCTGATAATAGATCCCCAGTAAACCATTCCCTTGTGCTTTTGCATTAAAAGAAAATAATGATAAAGAACTGATTGAAATGGCCATAAATAAAAGCTTTGTTTTTGTGTATACTTTTTTCATAATTGATTAAATTTATTATT
>JAPLDU010000105.1 GCA_026391255.1 Bacteroidia bacterium
AAAGGGGAGGATTCATATTACCCCGGGTTTCGCCCGGAGCTATTTAGCTTATAGTCCTCCGGACTTTTCATTTAACCCTAACCTGGACGAGCCAGAAACAAACAAGAAATCACAAATATCAAAATACAAATAACAAATAAATATCAATCAACAAAATGATAAAATCAAAGCAGTTTGTTTCGTATTTGATATTTTGATATTGTTTATTATTTGTTTTTTGTGATTTGTTTTTTGGAATTTTTTTGCCAAATCGCGTCAGGATTTCAGAAATAAGCGCCTGAATACTAATCTTCATCCTGATACCTGATACCAATTTTTCGTCACTTCATCACTACATCACTCCATCACTCGTGACCTGTGACTCGTGACCTGGAACATATACGGCAGCTAAATGCTTCCGGCACTATTTTATAATCATTATTTTATGGGAAGACTTAATGGTATTGGTTGTAATATTTACAAAATAAAGCCCGGAATTCAGCAAATCACAGGGAATTGTAATAGTATGTTCTCCCGGAACAAGATTATTATTACTTTTTGAATACATGCTCCTTCCCAAAAGATCGTATACATCTGCATGTGCATCAGTTGGCTTGTCCAGGCTGATATTAATGAGAATGTTGTCCTGCTCATGATTATAAATCACCTGATAAACCAGGTTTGTGATATTCATTTCATTCCCGGGCTCCCGGATATTATTTGGATTAATCAAAAATATGACTGTAACCGTATCAGAGCTAAAACAAGTCGGGTTGTGTAAATTCTTTTCCAGCCATTTAAATTTATAACTGCCATATTGATTAACTACCACATGTGAATGAGGATTGTGGATATCAGTAAAATTTGCAATTCCCGGACCGTTTATCTGCGACCAGGATCCTGTTGACTGCCCGATACTGTAATCAGCGTTAAAATCAAAATCTGTACTGTAAACAGTTGTATCATTGCCTGCAAACGCAACCGGTACCTGGTAAAATGTAATATTTACCGTATCATAATCAATACAATCATTATTATTCATTTCCCATACAAACGGAATAATTACATAAGAACTATCGCCGAAACTACCGGAAGGCGGCATGGGAGGAATAGATCCGGTATTCGGGAATGTAACTGTCGCATTAGGAAAATGTACATTGTCATACGTCACTGGCAATACGTTCTCAGACCATGTACCGAAAGCATATTCATTTCCTGTAATATCAGCATCCAAAGAATAAGCATTTCCACCGATATAATCATCGAAACCCGCATTTGCATATGGTGTCTGGACAAATGTGATATTTACTGTATCCGTATAAATTGTACCCCCGCAATTTACAGTCCAGATAAAAGTGTCAACTATAAAAGAGCTGACACCTATATTCGTAACAGTAATCATGGTTGTGGGAATTGACGGATTGGCAAACCAGGCATTGCTGCATGTCCATAAACCGACACCACCCGGGCAGATAACTCCTTGCAGTTGTGCACTCGTCCCGCAAACTGTCTGATCTGGTCCTGCATTTGGAATCTGAGATATACCGGGAGAACTGATTAAACAAATAATAAAGATAATAATAGTAAGCTTTTTCATCATCTTAACTTTTAATAGTTTAGTATATTCGGTTTATTCTGAAAAATTAAACATTTTACACAAAAACAATATATAGTTAAGACAAAACACAAACTGATTTGGGTGTCTGGGAGAATGCGGAAAAATGGATGGAAACTCTGAATGGGTTAAATAATAATGTTACTGGTTGCGCCGGCTTCGCCGGAAGCTGGTAGTTTCAAAACAAAATGAAACATGCGAAGCCGGAAACCAAGGGGAGGATTCATGTTACCCCGGGTTTCGCCCGGGGCTATTCAGATTAAAGTACTCCGGACTTTTCATTTAACCCTAACCTGGACGAGCCAGAAACAAGCAAGAAATCACAAATATCAAAATACAAATAACAAATAAATATCAATCAACAAAATGATAAAATCAAAGTAGTTTGTTTCGTATTTGATATTTTGATATTGTTTATTATTTGTTTTTTGTGATTTGTTTTTTGGAATTTTTTTGCCAAATCGCGTCAAGATTTCAGAAATAAGCGCCTAAATACTAATCCTTCATCCTGGTACCTGATACCAATTTTTCATCACTTCATCACCTCATCACTTCGTCACTTGTGACCCGTGACTCATTTCATAAATGCTGCAACCAAAATGCTTTCCTTTCCCGAAAGATTGATCACCCGGTATTTCCCGGCAGCGGCAGGTATGACAAAGGTCTCTGCATAATGAAAATCCATGATCACTCCGGCTGAGGTTTCCACTCGAATAGCATCTCCTTCCACAAGGTTCAGTACATGGCATTTATTGTGGGTTTCAATCTCAATTTCGGAATTAAAATGATAACGGTGCACATCGTATAAATGTAGTGGGTGTGTGGGCAGGTGATATTTTTTCCAGTCCTTTCCTTCAGCCAGTAAGACAGGATGAGAAAGGAACTCCTGCGGGATCATTTCACCTTTCCTGTCGAAACACAGGTTATCAAAGGCCCTGGCAATGTTCAGGTCGCGGGGCTTCCCGTTGAGGTCGGGCCTGAGCCAGTCGTACATCTTGAAAGTGAAAATATAGGGCGTTGTACTGATCTCGAGTACTATATTATTGGTACCCGAGCCATGCACCATACCATCGGGTATCAGGAAAAAATCATGCTTTGAAGCAGGCAGTTGCTGTATGTATGCGGGAATATCGACCTCAGTCTTTTCACTTTCGCTTTTTTCCAGTTCAAAGCGAAATATTTCCGGGTTGATATCTTCCCGAAAGCCAAGATTGACATGTGCTTCATTTTTTGTGTCGAGAATATAATAGGCTTCCTGCTGGGTGAAATTCTCCCCGAAATGCCACCGGATATAGTCTTCCCGCGGATGAACCTGGACGGACAGATTGCCTCCGTCAAACGTATCGAGAAAATCGAAACGGATTGGAAATTCTGTTCCGAAACGGGAATGGCAGTCGCCCAGCACAGCTTCAGCTTCGAGGTACATCAGCCAGTCGAAGGAAATTTCGAGCATTCTGTCGTTACTTTCGAGTATCAGCCCGTTTTCAGGGACAATCATTTCGAATGACCAGGCGTAATTGGGAACATCTGATATTAATCCGGGGATATGATCTTTGATCCATGTTCCACCCCAGGCGCCCGGTTCAAACCATGGCCTCACCCTGAACACACTGCGGCTCATGCGATTTAATGTCTCCCTCAGATGTTTTCCTGACATCCAGATCAGCTCATCCGTCTGCTGGCCGTCAATCATGAAATCAATCCTATGGCAAATATCCTGTTTATGGCGGTTCAGCACAATCCAGTCGACAAAATAAAAACGTTTGTACATGGCCTTTGCCGAAAATCGGAGGTCTGTACCCAGGTTGGTAATATTTCCAGCCCGTGCCCTGTATTGCAGTTCATTTTTGGGCAGGTCGATGTACAGGAGAAGTCCATCATTACGGGCAAGGGCAGCTCCCGGACCATAAATTAATGTAACTTTTTCAGATCGCTTTTGCCTGATAATTTCCAGCTTCTTGGTATCAAAAAAATCGGGCAGGCTGAGATTCGTCCTGGTACCGAACAAAGGATCATCGCCACCCAGGAAAGGCGCTACCAGCTCTTCAATCACGTCCGGGCTCTTCATCAGGCCCAGGGTGGAAATCCATTCAGCCTCAATGCCTGATGCTTTCATTGCAGCATGAATGTTTTCCCTTATTTGATCAAAGTACACACCCGTATAACCATCAACGAGGATCACGGATTGTCGGGAAAAATATGGCAAGAGTGATTCAGCGCCAATGAAAATGTGGTGATCACCGGCAGGAAACACCGGATAAATATCATATTTACCAGGTTGTACAAAGGGTTTCCTGAGTGGAAGCAAGGCCCGGTGTGATTATTTTTTCAGGCTATAGAGGGATACGCCGAAGAGGGCCAGCATACAGGCAATAAGCACCGACATACCTGCCTCCACGCTGATCATATCGCTGAACTTTCCAATGAGTAAAGGAATGACAGCGCCGCCGCAGATGGCCATCATCATCAGTCCTGATATTTCATTGGTGCGGTCTGGATATTTCTCAACCGCAATGGAGAAAACCAGGGGGAAGATATTGGCAACAGCAAGCCCGATAAGGAATACAAGCACCCATGCCATGAAATGCGAACTGCTCAGAATAATGAGAATCAGCATGAAAATGCCGAGTAATGAAGTCCACATGAAAAATTTGCGAGAGGAAATTTTGGTAAGAAGCAATGCCCCCGCAAACGTACCGAGCATACGGCCGAAGAAATACACGCTGCGGCCCGACTCGGCGGCTGTCTGGTCAATGCCGAAATGTTTGAACAGGAACTGTCCTGAATTTGAATTGAACCCGACATCCACACCGACCACGAGGAAAATACAAAGTACCATCAGGAAAATGAAACCGGATCCCAGCAATGAGAATGCAGACCCGAAAGTCACTTTTATTCCTTCAGGTTTTCTTTCGGCAATCTTAATAGTACCAAGCCAGAAGACTGAAAGGATGGATACGATTCCGAACACCAGGAATAGCAGTTTCCAGTCGCCGAATTGGGCTGCAAAAAATGCGGCAAGAGGAGCGCCGATCATGGAACCAATGGCTTTAACGAACTGTGAGAAGCTGAGAAAGCTCGATACCCTGTTCCCGGGAACCACATCCACAAGCAGCGGGTTGGCCGAGACCTGCACGATGGTATTCCCGATGCCAAGCAGGGCAAAGCCTGCAAGCACCGATACAAATGAGTAAGCAATAAAAGGCACGAGAAGACCAATCGCTGTAATTCCCATACCAATATTCAGCATGTTCTTTTTTCCTATCCTGGCCTGGAGAATACCTACCGGCACCGAAAGAAGAAGGAACCACAGGAATGCTGCCGAGCAGATCAGCTGACCATTGGTGGCGCTAAGGCTTAAATCCTTGCTCACCCTGTCAACACCGATTCCCACGAGATCTACAAAACTCATTACGATGAAAGACATCAGCACCGGGAGCAGCGCTCTGTAATTTATTTTCGTTTCCATGATTATTTATTTGAGATGAATGGCAGTTTTGAATAAAATGAATCGTCGCATAACCTTGCTGATCCTGCAATTGCAGCATATTCGCCAAGCTCTGAGATCAGGACTTCGGTATAGCAGGTATTGTTTGCAAGGGCAGATTTAAAGGGCGTTTCAAACAAACTATAACTGTTTGCAATATTGCCGCCGATGGTCAGGCAGCCGGCATGAAAGCGATTGAGCCATGGCGACAGGAAATTGCCCAGGTTGTTGCCGAATTCGGTAAATATTGACCTCGCAACCGGACTGGTTTTTGCTTCTTCAACGATCTCTTTAACACCCTGGATATCTTTCCCGGTAAGGGTTTTGTATCTTTTGATAAACCAGCGTGTGGAGAAATGATCGTCTGCATTACTGTCACCGAATGGAAGGTAATAAACGCATCCTGATTCGGGAACCTCATAGCCTGATTCGACCGGTATCCCGTCTTTCAGGAAAGCAGAGCCAAAGCCTGTGCCCAGGGTGATGGCCATCATTCGTTGGTA
Organism: Bacteroidia bacterium; assembly: GCA_026391255.1. Taxonomy (GTDB): domain Bacteria; phylum Bacteroidota; class Bacteroidia; order Bacteroidales; family JAPLDU01; genus JAPLDU01. The sequence goes on from JAPLDU010000105.1 coordinate 5,585, forward strand.
TGCTGATGCTTTTCCCAACCAGGCTTCACCAATGGCAAAACAGGTGGCATCATTCAGGAAGCGCACCGGGATATCCCTGTCAAGGGCAAGACGGCGGGACAATTCATCCCTCACATTGATGCCATATAAACTGTCAAATTTCTGCACTCCTCTGAATTGTGCCAAGCCGGCAGGGTAATCGAAAGGTCCGGGCATGGCAAACCCAATACCACCCAGGTTTTCTTTGCCACCCATTTTGATGAGCTCAGCCAGCGCATCTGTCCACGCACCCAGTATCTCATCGGAACTGCCATGGCAATCCACGTCATTCCTGACTCTCAGTTCTTTGATGATCATGTGATTCAAAGGGTCAACAGCTATGCAGGTGATGTGGCTTCCACCAATATCATTGCCTATTACAAAACCGGTTTTCATAAATTCGGATGAAATGTTGATTATCCTGCAAAAATATCAAAGTTTATGAATTTTTCATTGTAGTCACGCATGGCATGCGTGACATATGAATGGCATGCGTGAAATATGAATAGTATGCGTGACAAAAAGAATTATGAATTATGATTGAAGTGTGATGAGTCTAAAATCCAGTCACGTAGTGACGGAATCTTTGTAGAATACCTGTAATCACCAAGATAAAGCCACGTAGTGGCGACATTTTAAATCACTGTTGTCCGGTTAAAATGTTTGAGATTCTTCGCTTCGCTCAGAATGACAAGCTGTTCTGTTGATTAATAAGGGAGAGGGGTTACCGGATGCGAAACCTCCGTTAACCCCTCTCTTCCACCTATTAAATGCTTGTCATTCCGAGCGAAACGAAGTGCAGCGAGGAAACTTCGGTTTGTTTTGTTATTTTTACCGGACAACAATGATTTCAAATATTAAATTTCCTTTAGATTAACTTTATGAACTTTACTAACTTTCAACTCTTTCCTGATACTAAAATAATATTTTTGCAAAAAATTGACAAATGCCGGATGTAACGATATACACAGATGGATCTGCCCTGGGGAACCCGGGACCAGGCGGTTATGGAGTGGTACTGATATCCGGTAAATACCGCAAAGAGCTGTCTGCCGGCTACCGGCTTACCACCAACAACCGCATGGAGTTGCTGGCGGTCATAAAGGGACTGGAAGCGTTAACTAAGAATAATTGCAATGTCACTGTGTATTCCGACTCACAATACGTTGTTAATGCCCTGGAAAAAGGCTGGCTGGCAGGCTGGGAAAAAAAGAACTTCAAAAAAAGATTAAATACTGACCTGTGGAAAAGGTTCTTAATTGTTTACCGCAAACACAAAGTTAAATTTGTTTGGCTGCGTGGACATTCGGGTTATACAGAAAATGAACGGTGTGATGAGTTGGCCACTTCCGTTGCCGCTTCTTCAAAGTTGCTCGAAGATGCCGGCTACCGGGCAGGGACGGATGGTTCTCCGTCATTTAATGAATAAATATCTTCATTTGAGTCTTTCAAAAAATTAAATGCCGGATTTGAAGAAATTGAACTCATCCACAATTTCTCTTCCTCAATATCATCGTTTTTTTCGTCAATAAGAATAATAATCCGAACATTTCTTTCTTTTTTATCTAATGGATAGTTAATTTTCAAATGTCCGTGTTTATCAGTCTTTTTATTTATTTCTATTGCTTTCATTGTTTTAATATTTTCACAAAGAGAACTAATAAATTTTTAGGTAAAGGCGTATAGGAATCATGTTTTCTGATTTACATTTGAAAAAGGCTTATTCTTGTTTTGCTCCGGGTTATCAAAATTAATGTTGAATAATTATTTGGTATTCTGAATAATTTGTTTTAAAAAATGCTACCTTTGATATTAATTTCTAACTGTAGGAATTTTTGAAACAGATTAATCATACAGAAATGAAAACAAAATTAACTATGTCCATAGCGTTCCTCTTGTTATGTGTAAATGTTTTTGCACAATGGAATGTCGTATTTAATAACGATATATTTTTTTATGATATTCAATGTGTTAATGCTGATACAGCTTTTGCTTCCGGATTGAATAATGAATTGAATGGAGTCATTCTCAGAACGATGAATGGGGGAAATACCTGGGATACAACCACTTTTAATTGTTATGAATTGTATTCTGTTAACTTTCCATCTGCTTCTGTTGGATATACCTGCGGTTACGGAAACAGAATATTTAAAACTACAGACTGTGGAAACACATGGTTACGAATTGATTCAATTGGTTTATCTGGGTATATATACTCATGGAAATCCATATGTTTTTTAAATAATGATACTGGTTACATATCTAATGGTAGTCAGGTATTTAAAACAAAAAACGGAGGAAATTCCTGGTTATTGGAGAATGCCCTTGTAGGAATACAGAGTATTAAGTATAGAAATGGGCTCCTATACGGTTTTCATGAAATGGGGGGATATATTTCAACTGATAAAGGCACTTCATGGAATCAGTTTAATATATATTTGACGGAAGCATCTGTGTGTGGTATATCATTTTATAATATCGATATCGGATTTATCACTGCAAATGCGCAAAATGGAGTTGATCTGTCTAACTATGGGGTAGTTGGCAGTACAATGGATGGGTGTCAATCTTGGCAAACACAAGACATTTTTCAGGTCTATGTTTTTGGTGATATTTGCAGTACTGACGAAAAAACGGCATATGCATGTGCCTATGGACAGGCATTAAATTTCTCGGGGATCATAAAAACAGTGAACGGAGGAGAAACATGGGGGGAACAAACCGTTTATGATCAGCAAACACAATGTTATCCACAAAGTTTTACAAGTATTTCCTGTATTGATAATGATGTATGTTACATTGCCGGAGCCGGATGGATTGTTAAAACAACCAATGGTGGAGGTCAAATTACTCCATTTGAATCAATAACCGATCAAAATAGTTTTCTTGATAATAATTGTTTCATTCATCCGAATCCCTATTCATATACGGCTATTCTTACACTAAACAGATATCTGCAAAATGGGAGTTTGATTATATATGATATAATTGGCAGGGAAATTAAAAGCATGCAAAATCTCGAAGGAACTAAAATAACATTGACGAGAGAGGATATGCAAAGTGGAATGTACCTTTATTCATTAAGCGATGCAAAAGGATTGATCGGAACCGGGAAAATGGTGGTTGAGTGATATTTATTTCAAGAGACTATTCAGGTTGTTTAGGCTATAGACTGTAAGACTTTTAGGAAAATTGAATTCAATTAATATTCCTGTTTTCACTATTTGTCCTGTTAACTAACCTGTACAAGCCAGCACCAAACAAGAATCCGCCGTGGCGGATTGTTTATTATTTGCTTTTTGTGATTTGTTTTTTGAATTTTTTACCGATACGCGTCAAGATTTCAGAAATAAGATGTTAAACAATATTACCTAATGCCTGTTGTTTTCATATCATCTTATTCTATCAAATGTCATCAAACAGGAAAATAAGCCTGCCGATACTCGGAATGTCATGTGCCACCTGCGCCATCAATGTTGAAAGCATGCTGAAGGCACAGGACGGCGTTGCAGAGGCATCGGTGAGCTATGCCGGTAATACTGTCTTTGTTGAATATGACCCGGATAAAGTGAGCGTTGCTCAGCTAAGTGAATCCGTCAAAAGCATCGGCTATGAACTGCTTACTGAAGATGTCGAAAATGAGGAACTGGAAAGGATGGAAAAAGTGAGGTTCCTGAAACTGAGAACCAGGCTGATTGTCTCAGCAATTTTCACTGCCCCGGTGTTTGTAATGGCCATGTTTTTTCATCATGCCTTTGGTTCTGAGAACCTGTTGATGTTGATATTGTCAGTTCCTGTTCTGGCCTGGTGCGGACAGGAGTTTTTTGTCAATGCATACAGGCAGGCGCAGCATCGTAAAACCAACATGGACACCCTGGTGGCTTTAGGGACGGGGATTACGTTTATTTACAGCACTTTCAACGCCATTTTCCCGGGTTTTATGATCAGCAGGGGCTTGGAGTCTCATGTTTATTTCGAATCCGCCACGATGATCATTACCCTGATCCTGACCGGACGATTCCTCGAAGAACGTGCCAAGACAAGCGCATCGGCTGCCATCCGGAAACTGATGTCATTGCAACCCGATACTCTTACGGTAATAAGAGATGGCAAAGAGCTGACCATTCCTGCCAGGCTGATTGAAGTGAACGATATCGTCAAGGTGAGACCGGGAGAAAAAGTGTCCGTCGACGGACTGGTCATTTCCGGCGGTTCATATGTTGACGAGAGCATGCTCACCGGCGAATCATTCCCTGTGAACAAAACCCCCGGCAGCAATGTGTTTGCAGGCACCCTGAACCAGGATGGCGTACTGAACATTCAAACCCTGAAAACAGGTAAAGAAACCTACCTGTCTCAGATCATACGGATGGTGCAGGAAGCGCAATCGGGCAAACCGCCTGTACAGAAGCTTGTTGACCGGATAGCTTCCGTTTTTGTGCCGGTTGTTTTGTTACTTGCCCTGCTCACCTTCGTTATCTGGACAATTGCCGGCCCTGAACCAAAGATGACCTATGCCTTTCTTACCATGATCTCGGTGCTGATCGTTGCCTGTCCCTGTGCCCTTGGACTTGCAACGCCCACGGCCCTGATAGCCGGAATAGGAAAAGCCGCGGAGTCCGGAATACTTATCCGGGATGTTGAAAGCCTTGAAGCTGCAGGCAAAACAGAAGTAGTCGTATTTGATAAAACCGGCACAATTACGGAAGGAAAACCGGTTGTTTCAGAATGTGAAATATTTGACAAACCAAACCTTGCTAATGTCCGTGATCTCCTGTATTCCATCGAAAGCCAGTCTGATCATCCGCTGGCGAATGCTGTTGCTGATTACCTGAAAAATACCCATGCCATAAAATCTCAGGTTGAACAGTTTGAGAACATGCCCGGCAGAGGGGTAAAAGCTGTTATTGATGACCGGTGGTACTTCGCCGGCAGCCGCCGTTTAATGGAAGAAAACAATATTCAGATACTCGGCGAAGCGGAACAATTTGCATCAAAACCCGGTTCAGAGGCAGGAACCCTGGTCTGGTTTTCTGACAATAAGAAAGTACTTGCTGTTTTTGCAATTACTGATCCTGCCAGGGAATCGGCAAAGCGTTCAGTGGAAGAACTGAAAAAAATGGGAATTGAAGTGTCTATGCTGACAGGGGACAACAGGCAGGCGGCATCTGAAGTGGCAGCAAAGGCAGGTATCACCAGCTTCAGGGCGGAAATGCTTCCCCACGAAAAGATCAGCTTTATTGAAGAATTGCAGCGCCAGGGAAAGATAGTTGCGATGGTCGGCGACGGCATCAACGATTCGGCAGCGCTGGCAAAGGCCAACATAGGCATAGCCATGGCTTCAGGCTCTGATATTGCCATGGAAAGCGCCGGAATGACCCTGATGAATTCCAACCTGTATAATGTTGTAAATGCCATCCGTTTGTCTAAACTTACCGTTAGGACTATCAGACAAAATCTCTTCTGGGCGTTCTTTTATAATATCATTGCCATTCCTATTGCTGCCGGTGCTTTATTCCCCCTTTCCGGGTTCCTGCTCAGTCCTATGATTGCCGGCGGAGCTATGGCCTTCAGCTCGGTTTCGGTGGTTACAAACAGCCTGAGGCTGAGAAGAGTGAAATTATCAGAAAAATAATCAGATGAAGTTAATTCAATTACAATAATAATTATTCTAAAATTCAGCTTAATTTCCTTTGTGTAACCCTTTGAGTTCCTTTGTGGTTAAGAAAAGTATAGTTTAACCACAAAGGACTCTAAGGATATCACAAAGGTTCACAAAGGATTTTATTTTCACAAATTAAAAGTTTATTATCTTTCCCGTCCCATGAGTGTTTCAGCAAGTGAAACAAGCTGTGTTTTCCTGTCGCTGCTAACATTAATTTCAGCCATGCATTCCATGGCTTTATTAAAATAAAAATTCATCTTTGAAACTGTTTGTCCTTTGATATCAAGATGATTATAAATATCAAGAACCCGTTTAATCTTTTCCTTGGAAGAAACTGAAGTATCTGAAATTGCATGGTTCAATGCATTAAGTTCTTTACCTGTGGCTGTTTCAAAGGCTTTCACAAGCAGGTAGGTTGTTTTATTGGTCACAATGTCATTACCAATCGTTTTACCGAAAGTCTCGATGTTTCCGAATGAATCAAGGTAATCGTCCCTGATCTGGAAAGCCAGCCCGATGTTTTGCCCAAAAAGGTAAAGCAGGCCTGCGTCATTTTCAGGAGCATCCGCAAGGATAGCGCCGGCATTGAGGCTTGCTGCCAGCAATACCGCCGTTTTCAGCCTGATCATTTCAAGGTATTCCTCTTCAGTAACATCCCTGCGGTTTTCAAAGTTCATATCGTATTGCTGGCCTTCACATACCTGCAATGCAGAAGTATTAAAAACAGACAGAATGGAAGGCAGCTGGCGGGGATGGCAATGGGAAATAAACTGGCAGGCAAGGATTGACATGGCATCACCCGACAGTATGGCGGTATTTTCGTCCCATTTCACATGCACGGTAGGCTTATTGCGACGAACAGGTGATTTGTCCATGATATCGTCGTGCAGGAGAGTGAAGTTATGAAAAATTTCGAAGCCAATGGCAGGTTGAAGGGCAGCTTCAGTATTGCCCGAAAAAAGATCGCAGGCCATCAGAACCAGCGACGGCCTGATACGCTTACCCCCGGCTGAAAGTACGTATCTTACGGGTTCATATAATTCAACAGGTGAATTTAATTGTAACTCAGGCTGAGCGGCTATTGCGGCCTCGATCATTTCGCTGCATTGCTGAAAACTTAGCATGTGATTGTGAATCAGATTCGTTTCAGCATGAAGGAAATGTAGGTGGAAATATGCCTGCTTTTCCTGGCATCATGAACATCTTCAATGGGAATCATCAGCATGGTGTCTTCCATGTTTTCAAAGAAAGGATTTATGGTTGTTCCAAATGTCCTCATCTTCGGGGAAGTATTGATATAAGTATTTACCAGTGGTGGTATCCTTTCCTTCAGAGCCCTGATCTCATGAGAAAGAATACGGTAATTTTCCCGGAAATTTTTCCCGGTGAATAAACCGTTCAGCCATTCTTCCGGAGTATTGATGGTCACCGGAGTTTTTGCAGTCACAAGCTTGTCGGGATCAGGGAAATATTTTGCCAGGAAAAAGAGGATGATGTCTCTTGCGAGTCGGTTAAAATCGGTATAAATGGAAACCTGGCCTATGAAATAACGGACCTGAGGATATTTTACAACGAGAGCTCCAATGCCGTCCCACAGGTTATCAAGAACAAAAAGGCTTCTGAAATCAATGCGTGATGACTGGTAAGCGGGTTGTATGAATGATCTTCCCAGTTCTATGGAATATGGGATATAATTATTCAGAAATTCAGCGGAAAATTCGAATAAGCGGGAGGTTCCGATTTTTGTTATGCCATTTTCATCCTTAGGAACAGTATTGCAAAGAATATAACGGTATCCACCCAAAATTTCCTTTTCACGGGGATCCCATACGATCAGTTGGTTGTATGGTATTTCGGCAGTATCAAGCTCATCAATGTCGCAGTCTTTACCTGTTCCGCTGCCGGCAGCCCTGTAAGACAATTCCCTCAGGCGGCCAATTTCCCGCATGGTATTGGGGGAGTCATGGGCAGTGACTGAATAAACGATCTTCCTGTTCTTATTGGTATGAACAACGATCTTGTCGTCAGTCAGCTCGGCTTCCAGTAATTCCTTGTTTACGGGGGATATGACAGGCTTCATTAATATATACCCAATTTTTTATGTCGTGAAGTTAGTATCTTATTTCTGAAATCTTGACTCGAAATGGCAAAAAATCACAAAAAACAAATAATGAACAATCCGCCACGGCGGATAAAATTTCAAATACGAAACAAACTATTTTGAATTTGTCATTTTGTTGATTGAGATTTATTTGTTATTTGTATTTTGAGATTTGTGATTTCT
>JAPLDU010000128.1 GCA_026391255.1 Bacteroidia bacterium
AGCCGGAAGTGATCAGGCACGGGAAATTTAAAAGCGCTGTTGAGCCTTTTATACTTGATAAAATGAGTCCCGAAAACAAAGAGCAAACCCTGACATTTGTTGGTTCTATCTGGAATCATATCAATGAAGGAATTTCCAGGCAAAGAAAAATAAGTACAGAATTACTGAACCAGTATGCCGATAGCATGAAAATCAGGAATGCACAGGCTGCCGTTACTTACAAGCTCATCGATGCCCTGAAATATAAGGATGAGGTGATGGACGAAATGAAAGGACTTGTCAAAACGAATAAAAAGAAAGATCTGAATTTTATTTCACTGAACAAATACACAAAAGCGCCTAAAACTGGAAATAAAAAAGGTTTTGCCAGGGATAAGATTGCGGTCATTTATGCCAGCGGTGATATTGTAAGCGGTACCGGCAACAATGATGAAATTGGTTCTGACAAACTGGCAAAAACCATTCATGAAGCCTGGACTGACAGTACCATTAAAGCAATAGTTCTGCGGGTCAATTCACCAGGTGGTAGTGCCCTCGCATCTGAAGTAATTTGGCGGGAATCAACCCTGGCAAAGAAGGCAAAACCATTAATTGTTTCTATGGGTGATGTGGCAGCCTCCGGCGGATATTATATTTCCTGCGCAGCCGACAGTGTCATTGCCAACCCGAATACTATCACAGGTTCAATTGGTGTGTTCGGCTTATTGTTCAATGCAAAGAAATTTATGAATGATAAACTGGGCATCACTTCTGATGGAGTTGGTACGAACAAATATTCTGATTTTGGTTCCATTACCCGTCCGCTGAACAGCGCCGAGAAAGAGGTCATTCAGCAGGAAATTGAGAATGTCTATGATGTTTTTATCACTCATGTTTCAGAAGGAAGAAAAATATCTAAGGAGAAAGTGGACGAGATTGGTCAGGGCAGGGTATGGAGTGGTGTAAATGCAAAAGAACTCAGTCTGGTAGATTCATACGGCGGATTGCAGACAGCCATTGAAATAGCTGCGCGGAAAGCAAAAACAGATAATTACCGCGTGATTGACCTGCCCCGTCAGAAAGACACATTTCAGCAGATCATGGATGAAATTTCAGGAGATGTGGATGATGTCATGATCAAAAAGGAGCTTGGAACGGATTATTCTTATTACATGCAGATGAAAAAATGCCTGACTATGAAAGGCATTCAGGCAAGGCTACCGTTTGTGTTCGATATTAATTAAATGAGGCTGCAGGTTATTAGTCTCTTATTTCTGAAATCTTGACACATTTTGGCAAAAAATCACAAATCTCAAAATACAAATAACAAATAAATATCAATCAACAAATTAACAAATTCCAAATATTTTGTTTCGTATTTGAAATTTTGATATTGTTTATTATTTGTTTTTTGTGATTTGTTTTTTGTGATTTCTTGTTTGGTTCTGGCTCATCCAGGTTGGGTAACCTGATTATTCCTCGGAAATTGTGATATCTCCTCTTTTCTTGATAATTCCCCTTTCAGAATTTTTGATAAAAGCAAGAATTTCAGTTTTATATCGGGATTCCGGGAGGTTTGATTCAATATAAGAAACTGCCTGGCTTACATTTAAGTTTTTTAAATACAGGGTCCGGTATATTTCATGTATCTGTTCAATATCTTCCTGCGAAAAATTTCTTCTTTTCAGTCCGATGGAATTGATTCCATCAAAAGAGAGTGGTTCTCTGCCAGCCTTAACATAAGGAGGAACATCTTTTAACACCAGTGAACCACCTGAGATCATGGTATGGCAGCCTATTTTCCCGAACTGGTGGATCGCCGACATTCCCCCGACAACTGCCCAGTTGTCAATATTGACATGCCCTCCGAGGGTAACGGCGTTTGAAAGGATACAATTATCACCGATAGAACAATCGTGTGCAATATGTACATAAGCCATGATCAGGCATTTATTGCCGACCGAAGTTTTGAATGATGCTTTTGTACCACGGTTGAGAGTAACAAACTCCCTGATAGTGGTATTGTCACCAATAATCGCAACAGAATCTTCGCCTGCAAACTTCATGTCCTGAGGTATGGCAGAAATGACAGCTCCCGGGAATATCCTGCAGTTTTTACCGATCCGTGCACCATCCATGATGGTCACATTTGAGCCAATCCAGGTGCCATCCCCGATTTCAACATTCTTTGCAACCGAGGTAAAAGAATCAATTGTTACGTTTTGTCCTATCTTTGCTTCAGGATGGACATATGATAATGGATTAATCATAGTCTAATCTTTGTCAGTTTTTTTCACAATCTGGGCCATAAATTCACCTTCAGTGACAATGGTATCGCCGACAAAAGCCTGTCCGCGCATATTGGCAACACCTCTCCGGATGGGTGATAAAAGGTCAAGTTTAAATACAAGCGTGTCGCCGGGAATTACATTCTTACGGAATTTTACTTTATCAATTTTGAGAAAATAGGGAAGATAATTTTCAGGGTCAGAAATAGTATTCAGCACAAAAATACCACCGACCTGTGCCATGGCTTCAATGATCAGAACACCGGGCATTACTGGCGAGTCCGGGAAATGGCCGACAAAGAACTGTTCATTCATAGTCACATTCTTTACACCAATCACCGAATTATGGTCCAGTTTCAGTATTTTATCAATCAGCAGGAAGGGAGGTCTGTGAGGCAGTATATTCAGAATCTGGTTGATATCGAGAAATGGTTTGGCATTCAGATTTACATGCGGAGCTGCTTTTATTTGTTCTCTTTTTATTAATTTTCTTATAATCCTGGCAAATTCAGTATTGGCATGATGTCCGGGACGCGTGGCAATGAACCTGCCTTTAACCGGCATACCAATCAACGAAAGGTCACCCACCAGATCAAGCAGCTTATGGCGGGCAGGTTCATTATTGTACAGCAGATCAATATTATTCAGTATTCCCTGGGGCTTTACATTTACCCGTGGTTTATTAAAAAGATCGGCTAATTTATCCAGTTCCGTTTGCGAAATGGGTTTATCAATGATCACAATGGCATTCTCGAGATCACCACCCTTGATCAGGTTCTTTTTTAACAGGGGTTCCAGTTCGTGAATAAAAACAAAGGTTCGTGCATTGGCAAACTGATCTTTGAAATCACTTATGTTCTGCAGGGTGGCAAACTGGTTGCCCAGGACAGAGGAATCAAAAGAAATCAGGGTATTTACACTGAAATGATCATCAGGATAAGCAATTATTTCTGCACCGGTATCTGGATCGAAAAATTCCAGCTTTTCTTTAATACAGTAATAATTTTTTTCTTCTTTCTGGTCAACGGTTCCATTCTCATAAATGGCCTCGGCAAAATACCTGGAACTGCCGTCAAGAATAGGTATTTCTGCTCCATCAATATCAATCTGGACATTGTCAATGCCCATGCCGTAAAGTGCCGCAAGGGCATGTTCAACAGTGATTACTTTAATTCCGTTTTCCTGAATAGTGGTACCGCGTGAAGTATCCGCCACATTTTCTGCAATTGCGCTTACAAAGGGACTACCTTCTAAATCAATACGCCGGAACTTAATTCCATGATTGACAGGGGCGGGTTTAAATGTCAGTTCGACTTCAAGGCCGGTGTGCAGGCCTTTTCCTTTTACGGTAAAAGATCTGTTGATAGTCTTTTGATATTCAGTCATATAAATTTATACTTCAGGTACTTTCAATGTTTATAATTCAGGTATTTAGACTGTAAGATAATGTCGTAAGTCATAAGTCATAAGTCGTAAGTGAAAACTTATAACTTATAATTCATAACTCATAACTCATTCAATCAGCCGTTCAACTGTTTTTTCAAAGCTTCAACTTCGTGTGTCAACTCATCAATTTTTTTTGAAAGATCCGGTAAACGTTTGAAATAAATGTAAGAACGGTGATAATCCTTAATAGGTATTGCAGGAGATCCGAGAATGGTAGCACCTGCCTGGGTGATATCTGAGATTATTCCTGCCTGTGCTCCGATCTTGACATTATCAGTAATATGAAGGTGGCCCGAAACGCCAACCTGGCCGCCAATCATACAGTTTTTTCCTATTTTGGACGAACCGGAAATACCGGCCAATGCACTGATTACTGTATTTTCACCAATCTCCACGTTGTGGGCAACCTGTATAAGGTTATCAAGTTTCACGCCTTTCCGGATGGTTGTAGATCCCATGGTGGCCCTGTCAATGGCAGCATTAGCGCCAATCTCAACATTATCTTCAATAATGACATTTCCAAGCTGGGGAATTTTTTTAAAATCCTGGTTCGAAGTCGGGGCAAACCCGAAACCATCACTACCAACCACGGTGCCCGCATGAATGATGCAGTTTGCACCAATCTTACAGTCGTGATAAACTTTTACACCCGGATATAAAATCGTATTTTCATTTATTTCGGTATTTTTACCGATGAAAACCTGGGGAAATATTTTGACATTGTTACCAATTACTGCATTTTCAGAGATATACGAGAATGAACCCAGGTAAACATTTTCTCCTATTTTTGCTGTCTGATCCACAAAACAGAAATCCTCTTTTCCGGTCTTAGTAAACTTGTTCTGATTGTATAATTCCAAAAGCGTGGCAAAAGCCTGGTAAGCATCTTTAACTCTTATTAGAGTAGGAGTGACAGGCTTTTCGGGAACAAAATCTTGATTGACAATAACAACAGAAGCATTGGTATTGTATATGTATTTGCTGTATTGTGAATTGGCCAGGAAAGTCAGTGTGCCGGGTTTACCGTCCTCAATACGCGAAACATCTGAAATCACGACTTCAGTATCCCCTTCAACAAGTCCTTTCAGATATTCAGCTATGTATTTTGCTGTAAATTCCATAAAAACAAGTTATGAAAAATTGGGGAATTGATGATGTTAATAAATGATTATCAGTTTGTTGTCAAATTGTAAAATACAGAAAATATTTGGTGACTGTCTTTGAAAGAGTCTCAGTGTTAAGCATGTCTGAGGCTTTTGAAATGTCTGTGACTTCTCCGCTTTTATAAAGGATGTTGATATGATAATCCCCGGGATCATAAGCGAAATTGCTGATTGAATCGGAACCGGCAAAATATTGTGCCTGTTCAGTAGTCAGTCCCATAGAATTTTCCGCTTTTTTCCTGAATGAATTGATTTCTTCGCTGCTGAATGGTCGGTTGCTGATTCTGATTTTAAACAGCTTCCTGTTCAGCAATCTGTAACACAAAACGGACAAAGCTTTGTCATGATGGGTTGCCCAGATTTTTATGGAAGTGATAATGTCATAATCATCAAGTTGAGTAAAGCAGCTGATTGATTCAGTCAATTTGTCGCTTCCAGCTTTAAAATATTCCTTGTTGATATTATTATAAAGGAAGTACCTGAGTGCCGGTGTGGCAAAAAGATCTTCATTTTTCCCGGCAAGTTCCTTTGCCCTGAGAAGGATATTCACAAGCATCTGTTCTGAAGCTATTACTGTTTTATGAAGATACACCTGCCAGTACATCAGCCTCCTTGCAATCAGGAACTTTTCGATGGAGTAAATCCCCTTCGATTCCACCACCAACTTGTCATCAGATACTTCGAGCATTTTAATGATCCTGTCGGAACCGACCACTCCTTCCGATACCCCTGAAAAAAAACTGTCCCTCCTCAGGTAATCCAGCCTGTCCATATCGAGCTGGCTGGATACTAACTGGTGTAAAAAATGCTTGGGATAATTGTCAAGAAAAATTTCTATGGCAAGTGTCAACTGTCCGCTGAATTCTTTGTTAAGACATTCCATAAGAATAATAGACAAATCTTCATGAGAAATACCTGTTACCAGGGAATGTTCCAGTGTATGCGAAAAAGGACCATGGCCGATATCATGAAGCAGAATGGCAATCATCACAGCGGTGGATTCCTCGTCACTGATATTATGGCCTTTTGACCTGAGTACATCAATGGCCAGTCCCATCAGGTACATGGCTCCTAAAGCATGCTGAAACCGGGTATGCATTGTGCCCGGGTAAACATAATTTGTAAGACCGAGCTGTTTTATTCTCCTGAGGCGCTGAAAATAAGGGTGTTCAACAAGATCATATATTATCCCCGGCCTTATGTCGATAAATCCATATACCGGATCATTTATGATCTTCCCATTGCTTTGAACTTGCTCTGACAATTGATTAGCGGATTAATTTAAAAAGTTGTTTTGAATTTTATATATTTTTGTTATATAATTCATATTCAACTTCTTTTGCTTGCCTAAAAGAAGCAAAAGGGCACCACGAACGAGAATACAACATGCACTTTCGCACAGGCCAACGCTATCGGGTCTGTGCATGTTGTAATCCGCACCGTTCGTGGACAGCCAACGCACAGGGCTTTCATGGATAAATTTATGTGAAAAAAGAGTGTGGGGAAAGCCATTTATTTTCAATCATTAATACATTAAACAGGTGCGAAGCATAAAAAATAAATTCCATATCAACGAATTGCTGTTTGAGTGAAGTCGAGGAACGAGACGGAACGAGTTCAATTCGTTAAGTCTTTTTTGCGTACTTTTTGTGACGACAAAAAGTATGAAGAAAAAAATGTAGAAAATCATCTGGTAAAAATTCAAAACAGTTTTATCATATTTCAGCAAAGATAATTAAAATCATGACTAATCAGGCAGGCAGGCTAAAGGCTTATTAGAGTTACGAGTTACGAGTTACGAATTACGAGTAATACCTTACAACTTATAACTTACTACTTATGACTTATGCCTTCATTCTATAGCCTAAACTACCTTAATAATAACAAAGATATTAATTTTCAGGAAAATAATTTTGTAATCTATAATTTATTACCTTTGTGCTTGAATAGCAGGGTGAATTTTATAGGGGACATTGTCCCCTATTTTATTACTCAATTTTATGATTGATAGTGATTTAATAAGAAAAATTGTTGTTGACGGAATCGCGGGTACAGGGATATTTCTGGTTGATATTTCTGTAAAACAGGGAGACAGGATTTATATTTACATTGACCGGCTGGAGGGTGTAACGATCGATGACTGTAAAATGATAAGCCGGTTAGTTGAAAGCAAACTGGACCGTAATGAATATGATTATGCACTTGAGGTATCATCTCCGGGTCTTACGGGTTCATTTAAAGTGCCGGAGCAGTATTTAAAACATGTGGGGAAGGAAATTGAGGTGACTCTGAACAGCGGAATTAAAATTAAAGGAATATTAAGTAAGGCGGAAGAATCAGAAATTGAAATTGAATATAAAAAACAGGAAAAGGGAATAAAGATAAAAGGGATAAAAAACGACGAAATATTAGTGAAGGAACGCATAGGCTTTTCAGATATCAAATCTGCAAAGGCTGTTATTACGTTCAATTAACAGTAAATTTTAAACAAAATGGCTACCAACTTAGCAGAAATTTTTTCAGAATTCAAGGAACTGAAGAACATTGACCGCGCAACAATGATGAGCGTCTTTGAAGACGTTTTCAGGGGGTTGCTGCTAAAAAAATACGGTACCGACACGAATTTTGATATCATCATCAACATCGATAAAGGAAACTTTGAGATCTGGAGAAACAGGGAAGTAGTGGAAAACGAGGAAATGACCGATGAAAACCTGCAAATCCGCCTGTCTGATGCCCAACTTATTGATGAAGATTATGAAGTGGGTGAAGAAGTTACCGATGAAGTAAAGCTTGAAAGTTTTGGACGCCGGATGATCTTATCGCTCAGGCAAAACCTTACTTCGCGGATTCTTGAACTTGAAAAGGACAATGTGTACTCAAAATACAGCGACCGCATCGGAGAAATTGTTGTCGGGGAAGTTTACCAGGTCTGGAAAAAAGAAATACTGGTGATTGATGACGAAGGTAATGAGCTTATCATGCCAAAATCAGAACAGATTGCAACAGATTACTTCAGAAAGGGCGATACTCTCAGGGCAGTGGTGATTAAAGTTGAAATGAGAAATAATACGCCCCAGATAGTTCTTTCACGTACCTCGCCAGTGTTTCTTGAGCGCTTGTTTGAACTGGAGGTACCCGAGATTTTCGACGGCCTGATAACCATCAAAAAAATTGTAAGAATACCCGGCGAAAGAGCTAAAATCGCTGTTGAATCGTATGACGAAAGAGTGGATCCTGTTGGTGCGTGTGTCGGGATGAAAGGTTCCAGAATTCATGGGATTGTCAGGGAATTACGCAATGAAAATATTGATGTAATTAATTATACAAGCAATATTCAGCTTTATATTATCAGGGCGTTAAGTCCTGCAAAAGTCAGTTCCATCACTATTCATGAACGGGATAAAAAAGCAGAAGTTTACCTTAAACCCGACCAGGTTTCACTCGCCATCGGAAAAAGCGGCCTGAACATTAAACTTGCCAGCCAGCTTACCGGTTATGAAATTGATGTGTACAGGGATATCGGTGACAGAGACGAAGAAGATGTCGATATTGAAGAATTTGCCGACGAAATCGAAAACTGGGTTATTGATGAACTGAAAGCAATTGGCTGTGATACGGCTAAAAGCGTACTGGAACTCAGTGTGGAAGATCTGGTCAAAAGAACTGACCTGGAAGAAGAAACCATACAGGAGGTTCGCCGGATACTTACTGAAGAATTTGAATAATACTTTTTTATTTTTTAATAATTTTTAAATATCATTATAACAGAAATTTACGAAATTAATGCCACGGCTGAGAATAATAATATGTCCACTGTCGAAAAGGCAATAAGGCTTAGTAAAATAGCCAAGGAATTTAATGTAGGAGTTGCAACAATTGTTGAATTCCTGAAAAAGAAAGGACTTAATATCGATCTTGATCCGAATATTAAAGTCCCACCGGAATACTATGACCTGTTGGTAAAGGAATATAGTTCCGATTTAAATATAAAAATAGAGAAGGAACAGATCAGTCTTAAAAAAAGCCAGATAAGAAAAGAGACAATCACTCTTGAGGATAAAAAAGTTGAAAAAGAGACGGAGGAAGAAGTCAGTTATGAAGACACTGTCATCGATCGTGAGGATTTTGTACAGTCGATCATAACAAAAGTAAAAAAAGAACATGAGGCTGAATTGATTGAAAAGACCAAAGAACCGGTAAGAGTTAAAAAACAGCCGGCTGAAAAGAAAAAGACAACTCCTGAATCTGAAGTAAAACCGAAACCTGCCAGGAAACGTAAGCCAAAACAGGAAATACCTGTTGCTGAAATTGCTGAAGAACCCGTCATTACTCCTGTTAAAGAAACCGCTGAGAAAAAGAAAAAAGAACACGTTGTTCCGGAATCAAAACCGGAAATTATTGTTACCGAGGGGAAAGAAAAAGAAGTAAAACCAGAAGCAACTGAAATTCATGATGTCAAAGCTAAAAAGCATGAAATCATTGAATCACCGGTAGCAGATGAAACACCGGATATTGAAAGCAAATTAATTGGTAAAGAAGAAGTCATACAGGAAGAACCTGTGATTACTGCCCCTGAAACTATTAATCAGAAAGAAGAGATCATAAAAATTGAATCGGGAAGAGTGGGAGATGCTGAAGTCAAGGTAATCGGAAAGATTGACCTGGATGCTTTGAATCAGAAAACACGGCCTGACAGGAAAAGCAAAAAAGAAAAAGAAAAAGAGCGTAAGGACAGGGAGCTTGAACGTCAGAAAGCCCGGAAAGAAGTACAAAAAGTCGCTGGCAGGATTGAAACCGAAGCGGATAAAAAAGCTACCGGAATTAAAAAGCAGGAAGGTGAATCGGATGATGCTTCCCAGGACAAGAAAAAGCGTAAACGCATAAAGAAGGGACAGGTCAACATAGGCCAGAACTTTGATCCTGCAAAGAAACCACCTGTTGTTGATAAGAAATTCGTACCCAAGAAAAAGAAGACTTTTAAGAAAGAAGTTTCTGTTGAGGAAGTTGCCCAGCAGGTAAAAGATACACTGGCACGCCTGACATCAAAAGGGAAAACAAAATCTTCCAAATTCAGGAAACAAAAACGTGAGGATTACCGACAGAAACAGGCCGAAGAATACGAAAAGGTAGAAAAGGAAAAGAACATTCTGAAAGTCACTGAATTTGTATCGGTGAATGAACTGGCTTCCATGATGGATATTCCTGTGAATAAAATCATCGGGGCTTGCATGAGCCTGGGTTTGTTCGTGTCAATTAACCAGAGACTTGATGCAGAAACGATGACTCTTGTTGCTGATGAATTTGGCTACCAGGTTCAGTTTACCAGTTTAGAGCTTCAGGAAACGGTTGAAGAAGAATCCGAAGCGGAAGAAAATCTGCAGCCCAGACCTCCCATTGTCACTGTTATGGGACATGTTGACCATGGTAAGACTTCACTTCTTGACCACATTCGCAAAACAAACGTGATTGCAGGGGAAGCCGGAGGAATAACCCAGCATATCGGGGCATACAGTGTAATCCTGGCAAATGGCCGTGTCATCACTTTTCTTGATACACCTGGTCACGAAGCATTTACTGCCATGCGTGCCAGGGGTGCCAAGGTCACTGATATTGCCATCATTGTAGTGGCCGCCGATGACAATATCATGCCACAGACCATTGAGGCGATCAATCATGCCCAGGCAGCCGGCGTGCCCATTATTTTTGCCATCAATAAAATTGATAAACCTGGGGCAAATCCCGAGAAGATCAAGGAAGCGCTGGCAAATATGAATTTCCTGGTCGAAGACTGGGGCGGTAAGTACCAATCCCAGGACATATCCGCCAAGTTTGGGAAAAATATGGACCTGTTACTTGAGAAAGTATTGCTTGAGGCAGATATGCGTGAACTGAAAGCAAATCCTGACAGGCCGGCAAAAGGGACAGTCATCGAATCATCATTGGACAAAGGAAGAGGATATGTTGCTACCGTTCTGGTTGAAACCGGAACTTTGCATATCGGGGATGTGATCCTTGCCGGAAGCTTCTCAGGCCACGTAAAAGCGATGTACAATGAACGCGGCAAAAAGATTTTCGAAGCCGGACCTTCAACACCCGTCCTGATTCTGGGCCTGAGCGGCGCTCCCCAGGCAGGCGATAAGTTTAATGCCATGGAAAGTGAACGTGACGCCAGGGAGGTTGCCAACAAACGTCAGCAGCTTCTTCGTGAACAGGGCATCCGGACACAAAAACATATTACACTCGACGAAATCGGCAGAAGGCTTGCTCTTGGTAATTTCCACGAAATTAAAGTCATTGTGAAAGGAGATGTGGACGGTTCAATCGAGGCGCTCAGTGATTCAATCATCAAACTTACCAACGAACAGGTACAGATCAATGTCATTCACAAAGCAGTGGGACAGATATCCGAATCGGATGTTATGCTTGCTTCTGCTTCCAATGCCATTATCATTGGATTCCAGGTTCGTCCTTCAATGAGTGTACGCCGACTCGCCGAAAAAGAAGAAATTGAAATACGCCTCTATTCGGTAATTTACGATGCTATTAACGAAATGAAAGATGCTATGGAAGGCATGCTTTCACCGGTAATGAAAGAAGAAATATCCGGTTCGGCAGAAATACGTGAAGTTTTTAAAATATCCAAAGTCGGAGCAGTGGCCGGATGTATTGTCAAAGAAGGCAAAATGATCCGGAACTCACGGGTCAGGCTGATACGCGACGGTATCGTGATTTATACCGGTGAAATAAGTTCACTGAAAAGATTTAAAGATGATATTAAGGAAGTGCTGAGCGGTTATGAATGCGGAATAAGCATTTCCAACTTTAACGATATGAAAGTAGGTGATTTTATTGAAGGATTTAATGAGGTTGAAGTAAAACAGAAACTGAAATAATCTTTTAATAACCTAACCTGGACAAGCCAGAGCCAAACAAGAAATCACAAATCTCAAAATACAAATAACAAATAAA
>JAPLDU010000088.1 GCA_026391255.1 Bacteroidia bacterium
CCACTGCGGATGAGGTGATTTTTTTCTTTTCATACTATTACGCAATTACGTAATAGCAAATAAACACAACAATTTACTTCTATGCAAGCAATGTTGATATTTTGTTAATAAATATTACGTAAAAACGTAGCGGAGTTACAGTTCAATTGTATTTCTGTGTATATAAAATGATTTTCATCGAACCATTATCTACAATAAGCTCTAATATCCATTTTGCATTCCTCATCACCTAGCTGTGCGCCTTTCAACCATTGACGGCATGCGTCAGATTTGTTTCCGGAATTGTAGCTGCATGTTCCGAGGGCAGCATACGCCATGGCAAAGGAGCCATTCAGTCCGGTACACTTGTTCAGGTTTTCAATAGCTGTTTGATAATCTTTATTTTTCATTTTAAGTCTGGCAATGTTGTAATAGGCATGAAAAGATTTGGGATTGATAACGATAGCTTTTGACAAATCGTCCATTGCGCCTGCATCATCATTATTCTTCATTTTCAGGGAGCCGAGGTTCACATAAGCATCTTCATAGCGGGGATTGCAACGGATTGCTTCGTTGTATGATGCTATTGCAGACTGAACCAGTCCCGAGTCAGAGTAAGCAGCGCCACAAGCGAACATGGCTTCACAATAGCCTGGTTTCAGTTTCATTGCCTGTTCAAAATCCTTCACTGCTTTTTCATATTTTTTCAGATTGATATTAGCCGCACCCCGGTTGAACCACGCCAGATAATAATCGTTTTTGCACTGAATGGACTTGTTGAAATCATCCAATGCGCCTTTCAGATCATTGGTCTTCATTCTGGTTGCACCGCGGTTATTATAAGCCAGGTAATATCCGGGATCTGATCTGACAGCTTCGTTAAAATCACGCATGGCGCCAGTATAATCTCCCGAGTCGGAAATGATCAACCCACGCATTGCCAAAGCTTCCGGGTAATATTTTTTTGCATTGATAAGCCTGGTCAGATCTTCATACGCACCTTTGGTGTCATGAGATTCCTGCCTGTAACGGGAACGGTTCAGATAAGCTTTATAGGCACTGGATGGATAATGAATTATCATGTCATCCCATAAATTCGTATCGGTCTTCCATACTTTTATCCGGGTTTCAGCAGCATAAGTAAAGCCGGCAGTTAAGACCAGAACAACAACTATGGCGATCTTTCCGGTCAATGCAGATCTGCCATTCCCGTATTCATAAATTTTTACCAGCCAGACGGCAAGCAAATAAAAGACTCCGAGAAAAGCGATGTATGTATACCGGTCAGCCATTACGGCTTCGCCCACAGGGATTAGCTGCAATACGAGCAACAGGTTTGCAAGGAAAAACAATGCGGCAAATGCAACATCTCTTGATTTCCTGATCGAAAATAATACAGCAGCAATGATAACCAGGGTAATGACAGGCCCCGCATAATAAACAGACGGCAGGGAATTCCCGGCCATTTCCGGCCATGGATAAAGAGCTGATAATCCCGTTGGTAATATTACCATCAGCAGATATCGCAGTACCGTGGTGTTGACTATCATTATGCTTTGCAACCCGCTGTAATGCATTACATCATTAATGGCTTTTTCCTGCGATCGTAAAGTAATGATCCCAAAAATAAAAGCCAGGACAAAAAATGGCAGCTTCTCGAGGAACATCCTGGCAGACAATCGCCGGTGAAGTAAAAAATCCAGCAACAGTAAGGTTACCGGAAGAATGACCGCTGCTGATTTTGACAACAGGGACAACAGGAAAAATATCAATGAGGCAGCAAAGTATTTCCACAGTTTGTTTCCTGATCGGATTACCGCATTCTTTGGTTCATTCAGAAAATTTCCATTTCTCAGGAAAAGCAGGTAAGTTCCTGCCGATAGCAGATAAAACAAGCTGTAAAGAAGATCTTTTCTCTCGGATATCCAGGCAACCGATTCGACATGAGCCGGATGTATGGCATGAAAAAGTGCAACAATCAGGGCAATGGAATTTTTTTTCGTGATCAGCCTGAACACCCAGAAAACCAGGATAATATTGATAAGATGCAAAATCAGATTATCAAGATGATAGAGAATGGGTGATTTATCACCAACGGCAGAATATTCCAGAGCCCAGCTCAATGTTGTGAGAGGATGGTAATTGAATGCATAAAATCCCGAAAATATTTCACTGATATGCTGGAAGTCCAGTTTATGTATGGCACTGTTTTCAAGAATATAAGTATTATCGTCCCAATTCAGGAGATTGCCTGAAAGTGAACCTGAATATAATACCACAGTAAGGATCAGGATAGCAGCAAGGTACAGCCAGTGCAAATGTTTTTTTGAAGGTTTTAAACTTTCAGAAGAATTTCCGGTAATTTTTGAATCCGGGTTTCGTACTTTTCGTGAGGATTTTGCTGTTCCCGAGATTGATGATTTTACCTTTTTATTTGACATCTCATTTAAATAATTCAAAGAAATTCTTTAATTTTTACATGATTCTATGATGTAACTTGATTTTAATGACTTGAATTACAGCCATTTATTTCTATAATATTTCTATTGTATTTCTATAATATTTCTATTGTATTTCTATTGTATTTCTGAAAAGAGTACTTGAATTTCAATTGAACAAACAAGTTATTTTTATATAGTTATTGTTTTATTCTTCTCATCAGAAATAAACCGGCAAAAGTCAGGGCGCCATTCAGGATCAGCAATTCGAATCCGAATTTATAACCACCGAACCATTGGGATGAATAATCGCTGATAATATAGCAGATGATGGGTGAAAGCACCGCTACCCATGGCACAAACCTGTCCTTTACTTCAAATTTTGTAAACAGGCCGAATGAAAAAAGACCGAGCAATGGTCCGTATGTGTAACCTGCAACAGTGAACAATTTATCAATCACAGCCCGGTCGTTGATGGCACGGAACATAATGATGATAAGCAAAAGCAATACAGCAAAGCAAATATGCACAATGTAGCGTATCCTGGTTTTTGTTTGTTCTGAAAGATGATTTTTTTCCTTGAGGCCAAGAAAGTCTATACAGAAAGACGTAGTGAGAGCAGTTAACGCACCGTCAGCGCTTGGGTAGGCGGCAGATATCAGGCCGATCATGAAAACCAATCCGGCCAGGGGCCCAAGGTAACGCAAAGCAATGACAGGGAACAGATCGTCAGAGCGTGCAGGCATTTCCATCCCTTTCTGTGAGGCGAATATATACAGGACAGCCCCAAGCATAAGGAACATCAGGTTAACCAGCACTAATACGAAACTGAAAGTGAACATATTTTTTTTTGCATTCTTCAGCGAACTGCAGCTCAGGTTTTTCTGCATCATTTCCTGGTCAAGACCTGTCATGGCAATGGTAATGAATATCCCGCTCAGGAATTGTTTGAGATAGAAACGCTTATCATGCCAGTCGCTGTTAATTACGTTTGAATAATGGCTGTGAAAAATCCTCGAAATGATCCCTGGTATGGTTAATTTTAATTCGTGTGTAATAAATACTACCGACAAAATAACTGCAAGGAGCATAAAGGTGGTTTGAAGTGTATCTGTCCAGATTATGGTTTTAATCCCGCCTTTAAAGGTGTAGAGGATGATCAGCAGAATAAAAACGGCTACGGTAATACCGAAAGGAATGCCCCATGCATCAAAAATAAAAATCTGCAGGACATTAGCCACCAGGAACATCCGGAATGATGCCCCGATGGAACGCGATACCAGGAAAAAGAATGCACCTGTTTTATATGACCAGAAACCAAAACGCTGTTGAAGGTAGGTATAGATTGAAGTGAGGTTAAGCCTGTAATACAAAGGCATCAGCACCATTGCAATAGTGAAATAACCGAACAGGTAACCCAATACAACCATCATGTAGCTGAATTGTGTATCACCCACCCACCCGGGTACCGACATAAAAGTGACCCCGGATAATGAAGCGCCAATCATCCCATAAGCAACTATGTACCAGGGAGATTGCTTATTCCCGATATAAAATGATTCACTGTTGGCCCGTCTCGCAGTTATCCAGGTAACAAGAAAAAGAATACCCGTATATGCAATAAAACAGGCAAGAAGCAATAATGGTGTCATTAATCTGATCTTATATGAACCGGAGTTACAGTTTTTACTTGTAATTTTGCACAAAAATAAACGATTAGTCTAATTTCCGAAACTTAAGATGAATATAGATGGTTTTCCGTCGAGGCTGCTGGAAAATGCAGTCACTGAATTTGCCAAACTGCCGGGTATTGGTAAGAAAACAGCATTGAGACTGGTTCTTCACCTTTTAAAACAGAATTCTGAAGAGGTGGAACAGTTTGGTAATTCGGTCATCCGGCTGAAGCAGGAAATAAAACACTGCCAGATCTGCAATAATATTTCGGATGACGAAATTTGCAGGATTTGTTCTGATGACCGGAGGGATTCATCTCTTGTATGTGTGGTTGAAAACGTGAAAGACATTATGGCCATTGAATCTACCCGCCAGTACACAGGTGTTTATCATGTCCTGGGAGGGATCATATCTCCCATGGACGGGATTGGACCTGGCGACCTTAACATTGAACCTTTGGAACAGAAACTTGCCGGGAACCGGGTAAAGGAAATCATCTTTGCCCTTAGTACCACCATGGAAGGCGACACTACTAATTTCTACCTGTTCAGGAAATTCAGCAGATTCGATGTGAGGATAAGCGCAATCGCCCGCGGTGTTTCAATCGGCGACGAACTGGAGTACACCGATGAAGTCACCCTTGGAAACTCAATCATGAACCGTGTTCCATATGAAAAAACCATATCATCAAGATAGGCTTTTAAAGTAAGTACCTGGTATCAAGAATCAAGTATCAGGACTGAGTGATGAATTATGAGTGATGAGTTATAAGTAATGTATTAGATATCAACATTTTCAAATTTTCAAATTTTCAAATTTTCAAATCCTGATACCTGATACCTGATTTCAATGTTTACAGTCTGAATAGTTTCGATATTTGCGGCTGTAGCGTCTTTTGCGTTAATTTCTAAACGTAATGTCTGCTAATGAAGCAAATTTTTATATTTTTGCATCATAGATAATTAATAGATTCACTGGTTTGCAATTAATTATTTAAAGAAATCCTGCGAATGGAAGCCTCCGCAGTTATTTCAAAATAGACAAACTTTGACCCGTTAATTTATATAGTTAGTATTTAATTAGTTATTGTAAAATATTTTATTAAAATTGAAATGAAAAAAACGACAAGTTTATTATTAATGATTCTTTTTGTTGTCCTGATTTCAGGCAGGCTTTTAGCCCAGAAAGAAAGCAAACCATTTGAAGGTTATGTCACTATGGGGATATCCATGGAAGGCGCTAATCTGAGTGAAGCCCAGAAGGCACAGGTTCCAAAGGAAGCCACAATTACGATTAAAGGAAATCTGGTTAAAACCGAAAATAAAACCATGTTTTATGACGAGATCAGTATTTCCGACTGTGACAAGCAGACACTCCTCGAGATAATCAATGTTGAATCGGCCGGGATGAAGAAATATATAAAAATGAGTAAGGAAGATGTGGAAAAAGGATTCACCAGCCTTCCGACTTATGATGTCAAGGAAGTGAATGAAACAAAAGAAATTGCCGGCTATACCTGCAAAAAGGCCGAGATCACCGATGAAGAAGGAAATGTGAACATTATTTATTACAGTGCTGATATAAATGTAGCAAACAGCAACTGGGATAATCCGATCATGAAAAATATCAAGGGTTTTCCTCTCGAATACAGCCAGCCGGCCGGCGGCAATACCACCATCAAATATGTTGCCAAGGATGTGAAAAAGAAAAAGGTGAAAGACAGCGAATTTGCTGTTCCTGACGGATATACCGAAATGACTAAGGAAGAAGCAGCCCAGATGATGGGAGGCGGCATGTAATTATCGCAATAAAAAATAATGGCAAAAAAAAATCAGGCGGCAAAGGAAAAAGACGGAAAGCCGGCAAAGGGAAAAGTCGGGAAGAATAATCCCTTCCGGTTTTTTACTGATGAACATTTTACTTTTTCGCTGGGAATATTTTTTCTCATTGCCTCTGTAATCCTGATCCTTGCCTTTATTTCCTTTCTTTTTACCTGGGAAGCAGACCAGAATTTCGACTGGTCAAATATCTTCCGTTCAACATCGAATGCACAGAACTGGTCGGCAAAAATTGGCGCTGTTCTTGCCAATAACTTTATCAGCCGCGGGTTCGGATTGGCTGCATTTTCCATTCCTTTCCTGCTGATCATATTTGGATTCAGATTACTTAAAATAAGGCTTCTGAACACGGGCAAAACGTTAAAATATACCATCTATCTGACTTTATGGTTATCGGTTGCCCTCAGTTTTATCATGAATGATGCCGGAGGTTATCTTTACAGCGGTCCCGGTGGTTGTTACGGTTATTTTATCAGCGGCTGGCTGAAAAGTTATATTGGAATAGCAGGAACCGGCCTGCTGCTGGCTTTTACCTTATTCATCTTTATTATTGTCAGCATTGCCAGTTCCCTCGAATGGTTCAAAAATCTGTTTAAAAAGAAAATACGGCCGGAAATACCTTTAAGTGAAACAGAAGCACAGGATGCTGAATTATCATTAGCTGATGAACAGGAGCCTCCGTTTACCATTGAAATAACCGACAACGAAGCAAGAGCATACCAGCCCCCTGTTACGGTTATTAATGAAATTGCCGGTCCGGAAACGGAAGATGAACCTGAATTGGTAAGTCATGATGAAGTCGAAATGTCCGTGGAAAAAAGGCAGGAAGAAGTAACACTTCCTGAAAAACTGATCCAGGAAATGGGTAAGTATGATCCAACACTTGATCTGTCAAACTATAAAATGCCGCCTATTGATCTTCTGATTGATCATAAGTCGGAAAACTCAGAGGTGACAAGGGAAGAGCTTACATCCAACAAAAATAAAATTGTTGAAACATTAGCGAATTACAAAATTCAGATCGATAAAATCAAAGCTACCATTGGCCCGACCATTACCCTGTATGAGATTGTGCCGGCGCCCGGTATCCGTATTTCTAAGATAAAAAACCTTGAGGACGATATCGCTCTGAGTCTTTCAGCCCTCGGTATCAGGATTATTGCGCCTATTCCAGGTAAGGGAACGATAGGTATTGAGGTGCCCAACCAGAATCCTGAGATCGTTTCGATGAGGTCAATCATTTCTTCGGCAAAATTCCAGGAATCAAAATTCGAATTGCCCATTGCCCTTGGTAAAACCATTTCAAATGAGACCTATGTGCTCGATCTCACCAGGCTTCCTCATTTGCTGGTGGCAGGCGCTACCGGCCAGGGTAAGTCAGTGGGGATTAATGCAATTCTGACTTCCATCCTGTACAAAAAACATCCATCGGAAGTTAAATTTGTACTGGTTGATCCCAAGAAAGTTGAACTTACCTTATATTCAATGATTGAAAAGCATTACCTGGCAAAAATACCGGGCAGTGACGAAGCAATCATTACAGATGTGCGCAAAGTAGTGAGCACGCTGAATTCCCTGACCATTGAGATGGACAGCCGGTACGACCTGATGAAGGAAGCCCAGGTTCGCAATATCAAGGAGTACAATGAGAAATTCACGGCAAGAAGGCTGAATCCGGAGAAAGGACATCATTATCTGCCATATATTGTACTTGTGATCGATGAATTTGCCGACCTGATCATGACAGCCGGCAAAGAAATTGAAGCGCCCATTGCCCGAATAGCACAGCTTGCACGTGCCGTGGGTATTCACCTCATCATTGCCACACAAAGACCATCAATCAATATTATCACGGGTATTATAAAAGCAAACTTCCCCGCCAGGATGGCATTTAAAGTATCTTCAATGATCGATTCACGTACCATACTCGACAGCCCCGGTGCCAATCAGCTTGTCGGCCGCGGTGATATGCTCATCTCCCAAAGCAACGAAATGGTACGAATCCAGTGTGCATTCGTCAATATTGATGAACTGGAAGCCTTGTCAAAATTTATCGGATCACAACAGGGCTATCCTTCTGCATTTCTTCTGCCGGAACCTTATGATGAAAATGCAGGCGATGAAAGGGAACTTGACCTCGATAAAAGAGATGAATTATTTGAGGAGGCGGCAAGGCTTGTGGTGATTCACCAGCAGGGCTCAACATCCCTGATACAACGGAAATTCTCCATAGGATATAACAGGGCCGGACGAATCATTGACCAACTGTATGCTGCCGGTATTGTAGGTCCTAACGAAGGCAGCAAAGCACGCCAGGTGCTCTTTACCGATGAATATGGTTTGGAACAATATTTGAATTCAATCTCTAAATAGGCAAAAATGGTGAATGTTGAGTGGTGAATGGTGAATAGTGAGTGGTGAGTAGTGAATGGTGAATGGTGAGTAGTACAATGGTTACTCATAACTCATCACTCATAACTCATCACTATTTCCTGTTACCTGATACTTCAAAAATACAGAAAATGAGAACCTTAAATATATTAATTGCTGTCCTGGTTTTGCCAATCATGCTGATAGCACAGAAACCGGTTCAGAAAGATAAAAAAGCAGATTACGTTCTGAAAAAGGTGTCCGAACGATATTCAGCATATAAGACCCTCAGGGTTGAATTCAGCCTGACCACGGAAAACAGCAGGCAGGGTAGCAGGGAAGCAACAAACGGTACAACCTGGATGAAAGGTGACAACTACAAACTTGACCTGATGGATGTGGAGACAATTTCGGATGGTAAAACCATTTGGTCCTACCAGAAAAAAAGCAATGAAGTGAATATATCCAACCGGGATACTGCTGATAAATCCTTTTTTAACAATCCGTCCAGGATATTTTCCGGCTATGATGCAAATTTCAAATACCTGTACAAAGGAGATGAAGAAGTAGGTCAAAAAACCTATTGTGAGATTGATCTTTTCCCTGCTGCTCTTGACAAAGATGCTATACAGAAAGGAGGAAACAAAACAGGTTACAGCCGCATCAGAATTAAAATTGACAAAACAGACTACCGGATCATGAATATCAAGTATTTCGGAAAAGATGGCATAGATTTTACCATCGAACTGAACAGGATTGGTCCCAATATTCCTCTCGAAAGTAATTTTTTCAGTTTTGATCCTTCAAAACATCCCGGGATTGAGGTGATTGATTTAAGGGAATAATTATTATAAAATCTTAGTCCTAATCCTAGTCTTAGACTTAGTCAGAAGTGAGATCAGGACTAAGACCAGATCAACATAACCAGGACAAGCCGGAACCAAACAAGAAATCACAAATCTCAAAATACAAATAACAAATAAATATCAATCAACAAAATGACAAATTCAAAGTAGTTTTTTTAGTAATTGGAATTTTGATATTGTTAATTATTTGTTTTTTGTGATTTGTTTTTTGGATTTTTTTGCCAAAACACGTTAAGATTTCCGTAATAATATACTAATAAATATACTGGTCGTAAGGATAACGTTTTTCATGTATCAACTTCACCGACCGGTACAATAAATCCCTGAAAGCATCTATATTCGTTTTCTCTCTTGCCGAAATAAAGATGCACGGTTGATTTTCCTTTGCAATCCAGGTGTTCATTAATTCTTCGAGACTGATATTCTCCTCTGTTGCCGGTGTCAGGTCGTCATCTTCTTTTTGAATAAAGCTGTATGAATCGATTTTGTTGAATACCAGAATGACAAGCTTGTCAACAGCTCCGATTTCATGTAAAGTATTTCTGACTACTTCGAGTTGTGCCTCAAAGTTTTTATGTGAAATATCAGCAACATGAAGCAGGATGTCGGCTTCACGGGCTTCATCAAGCGTAGATTTAAATGATTCGACGAGATTATGGGGTAACTTGCGGATAAATCCCACGGTGTCAGATAACAGGAATGGCAGATTACCGATGATCACTTTGCGGGTAGTGGTATCGAGTGTGGCAAAAAGTTTGTTTTCCACGAAAATATCTGATTTGCTGAGCAGGTTCATCAGGGTTGATTTGCCGACATTGGTATAGCCTACCAGGGCCACTCTCACTAATTTACCCCTGTTCTTACGCTGTGTGGTCATCTGCCTGTCAATCTTCAGCAACTGATCTTTGAGTTTGGCAATCTTTTCGCGGATGATACGGCGGTCGGTTTCTATCTCCGTTTCACCGGGCCCGCGCAAGCCAATACCACCCTGCTGTCTTTCGAGGTGGGTCCACATACGGGTAAGACGCGGAAGAAGATATTCATATTGAGCCAGCTCGACCTGTATGCGGGCATAAGACGTTACTGCCCGTTGTGCAAAAATATCAAGAATAAGGTTTGTGCGGGTGAGAACCTTACAGCCGGCCTGATCTTCAATATTACGCTGCTGCGAAGGCGAAAGCTCATCATCAAAAATAATTACATCAATGGAATTATCTTTTACAAAACTGACTATTTCAGCAAGTTTACCCGTACCAATAAAAGTCCCTGGGTTTGGTCTGTTAATCTTCTGAATGAATTTCCCATAACAGATTCCGCCGGCTGTTTCTGTAAGAAAAGCAAGTTCGTTGAGGAATTCATCCACCTCTTTTTCATTTTGTTCGGCAGTGATTACACCTACAAGAACGGCTCTTTCAGCTTGGGCTATTATTTCAGATTGATCTGTCATTCTTATACCAATTAAGGGTTTGCAAATATAGGCTTTAGCGTGGTTCTTTTGTTAAATGGATATTATTTGATACGTTTGAGGGCAATTAATCAGTGCCTGTTCATAAAGTCATTATTTCTGATTTAAGAACAAGGATTAACGATTTTAGATTTCAGATTATCAGTTACTTCTAAAATCATTATTCGTTAACTTAGCGAAGCGATTTCACGAACACCTTAAAAAATAAAACATAGTTGTTAGTAATCGATATTCGTTAATCATTATCATTGTTGTCCGATTAAAATATTTGAGATTCTTCGCTTCGCTCAGAATGACAAGTTGCTCTGTTAATTTATTTGGGATTTGGGTTAATGGAGGCGAAGCCTCCATTAACCCAAATCTTCCACTTAATAAATGCTTGTCATTCCGAGCGAAACGAAGTGCAGCGAGGAAACATAAGTTTGTTTCGTTATTTTTACCGGACAACAGTGATTCATAATATAGAACATTATTTATAGCCTAAAAAACAATTTTTTAAAGGCAATATGGTCATAAAACAAGTCACATTTATTAAAAGCGCTCCGGGACTGGCAGGATGCCCGCCGGAAACACTGCCCGAATATGCGTTTGTAGGCAGGTCAAATGTGGGCAAATCCTCACTGATCAATATGCTTACCGACAGGAAAATGCTTGCCCGCATATCGTCAACGCCGGGAAAGACAAGCCTGATCAACTACTTTCTTGTGGACGAAAGCTGGTACATGGTCGATTTGCCGGGCTATGGCTATGCAAAACTATCTCACACCCGCAGGGAAGCTATTTCCAAAATGCTGGATGAATACATTCTTGGCAGGATGAACCTTACCTGCCTGTTTGTATTGGTTGATTGCCGGCTTGAACCACAGAAGGCAGATATAGATTTTATTTACAGGATCGGAGAACAAGAGGTTCCTTTTGCCATCATTTTCACCAAGACCGATAAAATCAGTTCAAGAGAATTGACCAGGAATATGGGCAACTTCGAAAAAGAAATGAACAAGACCTGGGAGTCATTGCCAAAATTCTTTATTTCTTCTGCCAAAGAGAAAAAAGGGAAAGATGAAATTCTCGGATTTATCGAAAAAACGAATAAAAAAATTTCAAAAAAACTCCACAAAATCATTTAAAATATTTAATTTTGATATAATAATTAAAAATAGGAATTTGTTCAAAATGCATTTCCTGATTAGATTAAATATTGACCAATTTTAGCAGTTACCATTTACCTGACTATTCAATTCAGTTTGACTGATTATTTTCATAATAATCATTCTTGAACATGACAATCAGGAAGCAGATAGTCTGAGATTTACCGGTTAGAAGTAAATAATAAGATAATTATTTTTTCACGGAAAACTTAAATTTTTGATTATGAAAAAAATGGTATTATTCTTCAAAAAAATGAATTGTCTGTTACTTGCATTCATTGTAATCAGTATAATTCAGTGCACATCTTTAAGTTCATCGGCGCAGGTATGGTGCACCACAGGCCTGTATCAGAACGGTTGCTCATGGGGCGGAATTGTCGGTTTTCATCTCAGCGACATTAATCTTACTGGACATCAATGCTCCGGTTCAAATGATCTGACTGATATGACCACAACCACAGGTACTCTTGCAGAGGGTGAGACCTATTATTTTTCTATAACCACCAATTCAAGTTATTCATATGGTGATTACGTAGCGATCTGGATTGATCTGAATAACAATGGTGATTTTGATGAAGCAGGAGAATTGCTGTTCAGTTCATCGACAGGCGGACAACTTTCGGGTTTTTTCACCATGCCGGCAGGAATTGATACCGGAATGTTCCGGTTACGTTTACGAACTGCCAGGTGGACGGTTATAACAAATACGGACGCCTGTTCGAATTACTGGCAGGGAGAAGCTCAGGATTATACCGCTCATATTGTTGCCGCGCCTGCATGTCCCGGGATTTCCGGGGTTTCAGTTTCCAACATTACTCACCACACCGCTGATATCAATTGCGAATGTAGCGGTTGCAGCGGTCCTTTCATCATTGAATATGGGTTGCAGGGATTTGTTCCCGGAACAGATCTATTGCCCGGAACAGGAGGCACAGTAAATATTGTCCCGGATCTGTCATCATTTCCATATACACTGACTGGATTATCAGCTTCCTCAGATTACGAGGTTTATATCCGCAGGAACTGCAATGAGGCAGGATTCAGCACAAACCTGGGTCCGGTAGGGTTTTCATCAGTCTGGGATGCATGTTCAACGCTTACAGCCATTAATTGCGGTGAACCTGTCGATTATCAGGTGAGTCCTGGTTACGGGGAATATAATTCGACAAATTGTTCATCGTCTGCTGGTAAGGAAAGAATTTATGAATTCATTCCCCAGGTTACCGGAAATTATACCCTTTCCATTCTTACAGGAGTTGATTATTCTCACAACATTATATATTCGTACAAGCCTGCTTCCCTCGGCTGCAATGATTCATCCTGGATTTGTCTTGATAATTGGGTGGGAATGCACCTGATAGGTACACTGTCTGCAGGTGTACCATACCTGTTCTTACTGGATGAAAATAATACTACCGGTACTGAACAGCAATTCCAGATAGATTGCTATGTTCCTTATTATCCCTGCTCGACCATCACCCAGATTAACTGCAGCGAACCTGTTCAGGCTACCATTCCACCCGGCGTGGGAGCCTACAGCACCAGTTGCGATTTTAATAATACCAACCCCGGCAAAGAAATTATTTACCGGTTTACCCCAACGATAACGGGAATGTATACTCTGACGGTTATTAACTGCGACTACTCTGCTGAATATAGTTACAAAGAAGTATCTTCCGGATGTGACCAGGGAGGCTGGTTTTGCATTAACTCAGTTTCCTGGAATAACAATATTATTTTATTACTCGGTACATTAATAGCAAATACAAGCTATTATATCATGCTTGATGCCGGTACGCTTTACGGTGCCAATCATCTTTTCCAGATTAACTGTGCTGATCTGCAAAACCCCTGTGATTCCATGATTTCAGCTGAATGTGAAACTCCTTTTATTCTGAATATTCCACCCGGAATTGGTCATTACTATAATGCTCCTTGTGGTTTCAATGATCCTCCTGTCGGGAAAGAAAAAATAATTCAATATACACCGCAGACTTCAGGTATTGCAGGTATAAATGTAAGTTATAACGGGTACGGTCTTGATGGTGCACAGTTTTTATACAAGGAAGCTTCGGCAGGATGTGGTCCGGATGGATGGACATGCATAGGTGAATCGGGTGGAGATCCCTGGCTGCAATTCCCTTCCGCCCTGGCGGCAGGAACTGCCTATTATATCCTGGTTGATGCAGTCGGCTATGCCGGTTCAAGCTTCACCCTCGTCATTTCCTGCCCCGAAAACTGGGATCCTTGCCAAACCATCGCTCCAATATCCTGCTCGGTGCCCGTCACTGCTGATATTCCACCCGGTTACGGCGCCTATAACATGGTTAACGAAAATAATCAAAACAATTCCTTCGGAAAGGAACTGATCTATTCATTCTCTCCTGATTATTCGGGTTCTGTTCAGATTGATATTTTAAGCACTGATTATAACTGGATAAAATATTACATTAAAGATGCCTCTTCAGGCTGTAATGATTTAGGCTGGTATTTAATTGACAACGACGGATACCCGACTGATGATTATCCGTATTATTCCCCTATCGTGTTTCAGGCAGGCCATACCTATTATCTTTTGTTAGATGCCGATGAACTTAATGGCGCTGTTCATACATTTGAGATTACCTGCCCTGATTCAGAATATGATCCTTGTGCATCAATCCCACAGGTCAATTGCGGGGATACAGTTCAGGTCAATCTTCCGCAGGGACTCGGAGTATTCAGTTCCCCTTCAAACGGATCGGGAGGTTATGATAACATGGCCGGGAAAGAAGAATTGTTTGAATTTATTCCTGAAATAACAGGGGTCTATATGCTGAATGTTACTCCCTCCGTAGATTGGGATCCCACCAGTTATTTCTTTAAAGAAGCTTCGACAGGTTGCAATGATAATGGTTGGACCTTCATTACCAATGATTATTGGGTTGCAGGTACATTTACAGGGCAATTGCTTGCAGGAACGCCATATTATATTAAGATTGACAAATTTTGGACCGGTTCATTATCAGAAAGTTTTGAGATCATCTGTCCTTCAGAGGCATATGACCCTTGTGCAAATATCGTACAAATTGCCGATACAGGAGTGGAAGTTACAACCACCCATGCTCCGGGATTGGGCGCTTTCGGGCTCAATGGATGTGGAAATGAAGAAACAGGTAAAGAAAATATCTTTGAGTTTGCTCCGTCATTTTCAGGAAATTTTTCAATTTCTTCCTCCGGTAATTACGGTGGAGATGTGTATTATTATATAAAGCCGGCTTCCTTAGGATGTAATAGCGGAGGCTGGCAATGTTTTGGCATGGAACAATTCTTTTCAGCAGGTACTAGTTATTACATCCTTGCCGCTCCATATGATATATCCGGAGCGGAACAGGTATTTACAATCAATTACCTTGGTATACCTCCTGATCCCTGTGAAAATATTACCACGATTACTAATTGCGGATATAATCATATGATGCCCATTAATATTCCGCAGGGATATGCACTGTTATCCCATCCTGCCTGCCAGCAATATCCGTCATTTGCCATTGGCCGGGAACAACTCTTCTCATTTACTCCAAATCTTACCACTGATTATAGTATACAAACCTGGGGGTTAAACAATTACGTTAATTTTTATATTAAAAACGCTTCATCAGGTTGTAACGGGAATGACTGGATATGCCTGTATGCGGACTATCCGTATTATGATCCCATCGATTTTCCATTTCCACTGGTTGCCGGTAATACTTATTATATCATGGCCGCATCAGGATACTATTGGGGTATAAGCGGTAATTGCGGATTCTATATTACTTGTCCGTCGGGTTGTGTTCAATATCATGATAATGATGGTGATGGTTACGGCAATCCAAATGAGTTAATGCATATATGCTATCCTGTGTATGGCTATGTCCATAATGGGTTGGATTGCAACGACAATGATCCTGCCATCCATCCCGGAGCGCCGGAAATAATTGATGGTACTGATAATAATTGCAACGGCCTGATTGATGAACCCTGCACTCCGGCAGTTCTTGTTTCTGTCACCGGGGATAATGTTGTCTGTTATAATTGTGCCAATGGTTCATTGCAGGCCATGGTAAATAGCGGTACTGCTCCATATCAGTTCCTGTGGTCGGACGGATCAACCACCCAGGCAATCAGCGGCCTGGCAGCCGGGACATATGATGTTACCATAACAAGCGCCAATGGCTGTACCGCAACAGCATCCTTTACCATAACCAGCCTTGATTTACAGATAATCAACCTTTTGTCCGGCTGGAACATTTATTCGACTTATATTAATCCTGTGGTTGCGAATATCAGTTCTGTATTGGCTCCTGTGATCGGCAATGTCATCATTGTGAAAGACGAAAACGGCCAGACCTTCTGGCCTCAGTACAATGTGAATAATATAGGAAACCTGATCACCGGCAAAGGCTATCAGTTTAAAATGAGCAGCAATGTACAACTCACCATAAATGGAACAGCACTTGTTCCGGAGAACACACCTCTTTACCTGCATTCAGGCTGGGGTCTGATGGGCTACCTGAGGCAGTCGCCGGCATCTGTGGTTCAATTGTTGTCGGGTATAGCCGGTAATATCATTATTATGAAAGACGGAGGCGGCCATGTATACTGGCCTCAGTACAATTATAACAGCATTGGTAACCTGATACCGGGTCTTGGCTACCAGCTAAAAATGAGTAATCCCGTTATACTGGAATTCCCTGCAAATTCAGCGAATCTTGAAAAGTGTTCATCTTTGGTAGCTTGTCCCCGTCACTTTATTCTCAATATAAATACAGGAAATAACATGACACTGGGAATTTTCCGTCAGTTAATGGGGATTGATAAGCCGGCATCAGATGTGGAAATAGGAGTGTATGACCAGGAAGGTCTGCTTGTCGGTTCAGGGGTTCTTAAATCAGGTTTTAATGCTATCACTCTGTGGGGCGATGATGTGATGACACCTTACAAAGATGGATTAACCGAAGGGGAAGCATTCAGCCTGATCATGTGGAATCCTGCAACCGGGGAAGAAACTCCGCTGGTTGTTGAAAAATGGCAGGAAGGCAGCGGCAATTATTCGGTAAATGGCATCAGCGTTGCTGCAATACATAATCCGGCAGACCACGAACAACAGGCAATTCTTTATCAGAATAACCCCAACCCGTTTAACCAGTCTACTGAAATCAGGTTTTTCCTTCCTGAAAAGACATTTGCAGAAGTGTATGTTTGTAATGTTCTGGGGGAAAAGATTGAAGTTTTACTTTCTGAGGAAAAGCCTGCAGGTGAAAACTCAGTTCAGTTCAGCACAAAAAATTATTCTGCAGGAATATATTTTTATAAGTTAGAAACACCGGGAGCCACCATCAGCCGTGTGATGGAGATCATCAGGTAAACGAATAATTCATTGTAAATCCCTTAGGGATAAAATAGATATTATTATTGTTAATTTGAAATGTGATATCCCTACCCGGACAAGCCAGAACCAAACAAGAAATCACAAATCTCAAAATACAAATAACAAATAAATATCAATCGACAAAATAACAAATTCAAAATAGTGTGTTTCATATTTGAAATTTTGATATTGTTTATTATTTGTTTTTTGTGATTTGTTTTTTGTGTTTTTTTGCCAAAACGCGTCAAGATTTCAGAAATAAGATACTAAGGGATTATGATTAATCTCACCGATTATTTAATAATTATACTTGCCGCAATGTCTGCAGGCTTCGTGAATGCACTGGCCGGAGGAGGTACTCTCATCTCGTTTCCGGTGCTTACGGCGATAGGAATTCCGCCGGTTGCGGCTAACATTACCAATACGATTGCCCTTTGTCCGGGTTATTTTGGCGGAAGCCTTGCACAGCGCCGTGATCTGAAAGGCCAGGGAAGACGGCTTTGGCTCGTGATCCCTGCAGGAATAACGGGTGGACTGCTGGGTGGATATATCCTTCTTAAGACGGGTGAAAAAACGTTTAAAGAAGTGATTCCATTTCTTATCCTTATGGCATCAGGACTTCTGGCGCTTCAGGAACCTTTGCGGAAATATTTTATCCGGCATAAAACACAATCCATTGCAGGGAGAGGAAAAGAAATGTGGATAATACTGCCTGTCTGCCTGGCAGCAATCTATGGCGGATATTTCGGCGCCGGCTTAGGCGTAATCCTGCTCGCAATAATGGGACTGATTATCAGCGACACCCTGACCCGCATCAATGCGTTAAAACAGATTGTTTCCCTGTTTACGAATGTTGCGGCTGCTGTGTTCTTTCTTTTTTCCGGCATGGTAGTGTGGCCGGTTGCAATTGTAATGGCAGCAGGAGCCCTGGCAGGTGGTTCGCTGGGTGGACGATTGGCCGGCAAAATCAACCCTGTTTACCTGAGATGGATTGTTGTCTCGATAGGTGTAGTGGTGGGAGTGATTTACTTAGTCGGATAGATTTTGGCGACAAAACATAATTCAAAATTTGATTACTTAATAATAGAAATAAAAGAACCGGGAAAAATGTAATTTTGTAAAAATATGAACATTAAAAATGGAAATTAAAACTGACATATATCTTGGTGACAGCAAAGAACAATTGAAACTACTTCCTGATAATTTGGTGGATTTAATAGTGACTTCCCCACCTTATGCAGATCAACGTAAGAATACTTATGGTGGTATTCACCCTGATGAGTATGTTAAATGGTTTTTGCCTATTTCCGAGCAACTTTTAAGAGTTCTTAAACCAACTCAAACGTAATATTTGTATTATGAGTTACGAAGGGAAGATGCTTAAGGATTTGAAAATGCCTACTAGAAAAGAAGTTGAAGAAGCATTATTAAAATCTCTTTTTTACAATAACGGTATCATTAAAGAGTTTGGCGCAGGTGAAGAAATTGTAGATGAAATTGCAAATGAGTTTAATCTTAATAAAGAACAAAGAAATATATATTTAGAAACCATTTATAAAAAAGAGAATCGTTTAAAAAAATCATCATTATGGCATCGCTTATTGTTTAGGGCTGCTGACAATCTTGCAAAAGAAAAACTTGTTTCAAGACCATCTTTAACATTTATTATAACAAATAAAAAAGAATGGATGCTAACTGAAGACGGCTATGATAAAGCTTTGAAATTATTAAGTATACCAAATAATGAAAAAGAGATTTTACCGGTGAAATCGTATGAAGTCCAAAGAATTGTCAAGAAAATCAACGATCAAGAAATACCGTCTGAATATAATCCAATCGAACCAAATAAAATCTATACCGTATCAAAGGAAGCTAAGCTAAGAAAAAGAGGTTTCAGATTTGCAATAGTTGAAGCTTACAAATATCAATGTGCTATTTGTGGATTGAAACTGTTTTCTCCTAATAATCTTCAATGGGAAGTTCAAGCAGCTCACATCGTTCCACATAGTTTAAATGGGAAAGATGATATATGGAACGGTTTAGCACTATGTCGTTTGCATCATTGGACTTTTGATGTTGGATGGTTTAGTTTAGAAGATAATTTTCATGTAATTGCTTCAAATAAAATTCATTCAATAGATAATATCTATGGAATACGGGGTACTTATAATTTTTTTGAGCATATTTCAAACGAAAAACTATTTTTATTACTCCCTGACAATCAGCATCATCATCCCCACATAACCGCTATTAAATGGCATAGAGAAAATATTTTTTGCAAGTAAAATATTTAGGAAAATGAATGAAGAAATAATCTATTTACTAAACAAAGCAGATATTCAAACTGTCGCACTTGAAGAATTAAATAGGAAGCTGACGAATAAAGAAATTGAGAGTATTATAGAAAAAATTGCTGAAAAGATTAATTGGTATGATTGTATAGCAAATGCCATAAATGAAAATATTGTAGAATAAATCTTAAAAATGATTATCTACTTAATACAATCGCAAATACCTTAATATTACTCAATTTATACCTTGACGATTCACTATTGATATACTGGTTTTTTATATTTAATCTGCACAAAAGTCAAATCATATTATAATACTATAACTTGAATAAATGAGTGCAAAGCATAAAAAATAAATACCTTATCAACGAATTGCTGTTTGAGTGAAGTCGAGGAACGAGACGGAACGAGTTCAATTCGTTAAGTCTTTTTTGGTTACTTTTTGTGACGACAAAAAGTAATAAAGAAATATTTAAGAAATTCAGTGATCATTTATCATGAATAAAAAAGACCAACCCGTTTTGTCTTCAAATGTTTTCCGTGCCGGGGCAGGCGCCATTATCATAAATGAGCAGGGACAGGTGCTGGCTTTTGAGCGTCTCAATATTCCCGGTTCATGGCAGATGCCGCAGGGTGGGCTGGATGAAGGGGAAGAACCAATGCAGGCGGTTTTGAGAGAGGTGGAAGAAGAAACGGGTCTGCAACCACAGGATATCAGTCTCATCGCAGAGTACCCGGACTGGCTGGCATATGAACTTCCTGTCCCACAACGAAGCCGCAAACATGGCAGGGGACAGGTGCAAAAATGGTTTATATTCAGATTAACAGGTTCAGAAAATCAAATTATTCCACAGGCGGTAAGTAATCCTGAATTCAGAGCGTGGAAATGGTTGGAAATGAAAACCCTGATTTCTGAAACCGCTCCTTTTCGCCGCTGCGTATATGAAAAGCTGGAAATATATTTCAGAGAATTTCTTTATTAGTCGAAAGTCAATAGTCGAAAGTCAACAGTCCTGAAACCTGATAACGGGTTATTCATCCTCAAAATAATTCATCTTCACCACTTTATACAGTTTATCCGCCCTCCTGACGAGTTGATCGGTTTTAACCGAAACTTTTGCTCCTTTGGGAGCGTCTGCCACACTTCCGTTGTCGAGGTGCATTTCAATGATTTGCGTTTCAACAACTCCTGTTGTGGGGC
This sequence comes from Bacteroidia bacterium, assembly GCA_026391255.1. Classification (GTDB taxonomy): domain Bacteria; phylum Bacteroidota; class Bacteroidia; order Bacteroidales; family JAPLDU01; genus JAPLDU01. The sequence continues at coordinate 20,663 of JAPLDU010000088.1, forward strand.
CGGTTACCAAGATTTCATCACCAACCTGAAGCGCGCCTGCTTCGAGGAGGAATTCGGCAACACCAATGTTGCTGAAATAATTCGTCACTTTTCCAACGTACTGCTTGCGGCGAGTGGCTCCTGACCTGTAAATCCTGCTCCATTCCCCCATTTTTTCCCCCAGGTAATATCCTTCCCAGAAACCACGGTTAAAAACGGTTGCAAGCCTTTGCTCCCATGCTTTTATCTTTTCGGCTGAATAACTTTTATCAAAATACGAATCAATGGCTTCACGGTAACACACAGTAACCGTTTTTACATATTCGGGAGGCCTGGCCCTGCCTTCAATTTTCATCACCTCAACACCTGCTTCCATTACCAGGTCTAAAAATCCAATGGTGCACAGGTCTTTGGGCGACATAATATACTCATTGTCAATTTCAAGCTCATAGCCTGATTCTTTATCGGTGACAATGTAGGAGCGACGGCAGGTCTGAAGGCAGGAACCCCTGTTGGCAGAATGGTTGTACTCATGCAGGCTCATGTAACACTTTCCTGATATTGCCATGCACAATGCCCCATGAACAAAAATCTCAATCCTGACAAGCTTTCCGGATGGTCCTTTGATTTGCTGTTCTTTTATCTGTCGTGTAATTTCGGCAACCTGTCTGAGGCTGAGTTCCCGGGCTAGCACCATGACATCGGCAAAATGCGCATAAAATCTAACAGCTTCAATATTGCTGATGTTCACCTGGGTCGAAATATGAATTTCCATGCCAACCGACCTCGCATAATAAATGACGGACTGGTCAGATGCGATGATGGCTGTTATCCCGTTTACTTTTGCAGCATCAACGATGGTCTTCATCAGCTCAACATCATCGTTATAAATTACGGTATTGAGGGTGAGGTAAGTTTTGATATTTTTCTCATTGCAGATGGAAACAATTTTCTGCAGGTCGTCAATGGTGAAATTAATGGATGATTTAGCCCTCATGTTCAGCTTTTCGATACCGAAATAAACCGAACCGGCGCCTGCCTGTATAGCTGCTGCCAGTGATTCCCAGGAACCAACGGGAGCCATCAGTTCAATGGTGTTTCTGTCTGAACTATGATTTATTTGATTTGTGTGATTCAAATGATTTATATTTTATTATCATTATTGTCCCGTTAAATTTTTATGTCGTCACTACGTGACTAAAATGCCGCAATTTATTTCTTGCTACAAAGATTTCATCCCTACGGGATTTAAGTTTTGATGTGTCATATTAACCCCGTCAGGGGTGAAATCTTTGTAGAAAAATATTTCTGACAACAATTAGCCCTGTAGGGGTGAAATCTTATAGAAACTTATACATTCGAGGGATTTAAGATGCTTATAAATATTTTCTCCGGACATCTGTGATTTTATTTTGTTAATCTTTTAATAATCTAACTTGTCTCACCAAAGTTTATTAAAAGACCAATTTCAAGATTGTAAGCTTCCAGGTAATTAATTGCCTGGGCAAAATGAACATTAATACCTTGTGAACAACAACCTTGCTAAATTAACTATTTTATTTTCATCAATATCATTCATACACCTGAAATGTTTTTTCGGGCATTTTGAAAAGCCGATACGGGTGCAGGGACGGCACTTCAGGCCAGTGACTTCCACTATCTCTGAATATTCACCGGGAAGATATGGATACATTCCAAATGCCGGAACCGTATTTCCCCACACCGAGATGATGTTTTTCTTAAATGCTGCGGCAATATGCATAAGCCCTGTGTCGTGGGTGATCGCCAGCCGGGACTGGTGCAGGAGTGATGCAGAACCATTGAGGCTGAATTTTCCACAGGCATTAAAGATCTTGTGGCCGGCTTCTGCAGCAACCTGTTCACCAATAGTTGAATCATTCCTGTCACCCAAAAGTACTATGGGAAAGTTGATGGCTTTACAAATGGAAATGATCTTTGCGGGAGGTAATTTTTTAGTGAAATGCTTTGCTCCGATGGCAAATGCAATAAAACCATTCCGGAACTCTTCAGGTAAAACCGAAATATCTGTTTCATCCTCAGGAGGGACAAAATAATCAAGTCCCTTACCATCATTTACCACATCAAAAAGCCTGACCGCTTCAAAGTACCTGTCCACAATGTGAATGCGCGGAAGTTTATCAATTTTAAAGTTGACGAGCAGCCATTTCTGGTATGTCAGCTTGGGAAAAGAGAATGAAAACAGCTTAAGCCGGTCACGGATCATGTTGCTGCGAATATTCTTGTGCAGATCGATGATATAATCAAAGCTTTCTGTAGATAAGCTGTCAGTCAGCGCTTTGAGATCATCATCGAAATAATGCAGCTTATCAATATAAGGATTGGCCTGAAGAATACCGGCATTCTGTCTTTTGGTCAGGAAGTGCACTTCAGCGCCGGCAACCTGTTGTTTCAGGCATCTGACAACCGGAGTGGTAAGAACGATGTCTCCAATTGAACTGAGCCGGATGACAAGAAATTTAACCAATTCAGTATGTTCAGATATCTTCAGTTTTATCGGCCAGAACGATGATCTTATTATCAGCAGCCTCAACTACTCCGCCTGTGATCTGGTATGTTTCAACTGAACCATCGGCAGACACTATCCTGACTATGCCATGTTTCAGGGTGGAAATTATCGGAGCATGATTGTTCAGTATTTCAAATGAACCGGATGATCCGGGCAATTGCACAAGGCTGATTTCCCCGGAAAACACTTTTTTCTTTGGTGTGATCAGTTCTAATGTCATGTTTGATTTATAAGTTACTTTTATATTCCTAACCTGGCTGAGTCAGAACCAAACAAGAAATCACAAATCTCAAAATACAAATAACAAATAAATTTCAATCAACAAAATGACAAATTCGAAACCGGTTTGTTTCGTATTTGAAAATTTGATATTGTTAATTTTTTGTTTTTTGTTCCGCCGTGGCGGATTGGAATTTTTTGCCAAAACACGTTAAGATTCTAGAAATAAGGTACTAACTATTATAGAACAAAATATTAACTCTGACTGATTAACTATAGTTTCATAACTCATTCCGCCTCAGGCGGATCATCATTCATAACTCAAATAATTATTCTTTAGCATCCGTCAGCATTTTTTCTCCCTTTTCGATGGCTTCTTCGATAGTACCTACATAATTGAATGCTGATTCAGGGTACTGGTCAACTTCGCCATCTATGATCATATTGAAGCCTTTGATAGTATCCTGCAGAGAAACCATGGTTCCTTTCATTCCGGTAAATGCTTCCGCCACGTGGAAGGGCTGTGACAGGAAACGCTGAACTCTTCTGGCACGGTTAACGATGAGTTTGTCTTCTTCCGAAAGTTCGTCCATACCGAGAATTGCAATAATATCCTGCAACTCTTTGTATCGTTGTAAAATATTCTTGACACGGGTGGCAGTATTATAATGTTCATCGCCCACGATGGAAGGACTGAGAATCCGCGATGTGGAATCGAGCGGATCAACAGCCGGGTAGATTCCCAGTTCTGAGATTTTCCGGCTGAGTACCGTAGTGGCATCCAGGTGGGAGAAAGTTGTTGCAGGAGCCGGGTCAGTAAGGTCATCGGCCGGTACATAAATTGCCTGGACCGAAGTGATTGAACCTCTTTTGGTAGATGTGATACGTTCTTCCATGGCGCCCATCTCGGAGGCCAGGGTTGGCTGATATCCTACAGCCGAAGGCATACGGCCCAGCAAGGCAGATACCTCAGAACCTGCCTGAGTGAAACGGAAAATATTATCAATAAAAAGTAAAATATCCCTTCCGCCGGATTTCTCATCCCCGTCACGGAAAGTCTCAGCTACTGTCAGGCCTGATAAAGCCACACGTGCCCTTGCACCCGGGGGTTCGTTCATCTGGCCGAAAATAAGGGTTGCCTGTGATTTTCCGAGCTCTTCCATGTCAACTTTCCTGAGGTCCCATCCACCTGATAACATATCTTCCAGAAATTCAGCACCATATCTGATAACCTTGGATTCAATCATTTCGCGTAACAGGTCATTTCCTTCACGGGTGCGCTCACCAACACCGGCAAATACTGACAATCCGGAATATCCCTTGGCAATATTATTGATCATTTCCATGATCAGTACGGTTTTTCCGACACCTGCACCACCGAAAAGCCCTATCTTGCCACCTTTAGCATATGGTTCAAGCAAGTCAATTACTTTGATACCGGTAAACAGAATCTCAGTAACAACCGTTAATTCCTCATAAGGTGGTGCATGACGATGTATCTGATGAGTTTTTGGCACGTTTAACTTACCGATACCGTCGATGGTATCACCGATAACATTCAGCAGCCGGCCTTTCACAGCATCTCCGCCGGGCATTTTAATCGGTGAACCGGTAGCGATTGCATCCATACCACGGTATAAGCCATCCGTCGAATCCATCGCAATTGTCCTGACCGTATTTTCACCGATGTGCTGCTGACATTCCACCACCAGTATGCTGCCATCATCCCGTTTAATTTCCAATGCGTCATAAATATTGGGCAACTCGGCTCCTTCCTGTTCAAAACTGACATCCACCACAGGACCTATCACCTGTATGATCTTTCCGGTTTGTTGAATCATAGATAAAAAATTAATAGCCTGTAAAATTAGATATTATACACAATTAATGAAATACAAATTTATATGCCTGTTTGTTCGGAAGTAAGAAAAAAGAAAATAGTAACTGGAATCGTTTAAATATATTAAATTTAGAATTACGAATTACGAATATAATCAAATGATATTTAGTTGATTAAACAATATTTATGTAATAAATAAAACTGCTTATCCACTTCGGTCAAGTAACGACCCCGCCTCCGCAAGTGGCGGACTCCCTATTACAGGGGAGGCTGAGAACTGCCAGGTCTTAAAGCCCTCCTGTTTTAGGAGGGTTTGGGAGGTCAAAGGTTATTTCCTGAAATCATTTTATAGCACATATGCAATATTACATTGATATATAGTCAAATATAAATAAAATCATAAAAATTACGATCAATTAAATTTTGATTTTAAAAATAAACTTGACCGAAGGGGATAAGCAGTTAAATAAATTTCGGTTTAATATAATTACAGCCATATCGAAAATAGCATAGATTTTCATTAATTTTGCATACCACGATAATATTCTGATGAAAAATTCTGATAACTATGGAAATACTGAGCCGGCAGGGAATAATACGGGGAATTCTTCGGATGCTACATTATTATTGGTACATAAGATTCAATTATTACTGTCCGAAAAACGTACTTCCTTATCAGTATTAAGAACAGGGATTGCTGTTTTTGCCGTCCCTATTTCTGTTCTCAGTGTACTGATTGCCACTTCGAGATATTATAGTCCTGAGAAAGTCTTACAATTTCTCATTCCTGTACTCATTCTTTGCCTGGTAATGACAATTTTGGCATTATACCTTATTATCAGGGCGTTAAAAAGATTACATCATTTTGATAAGCTGATTAATGACCTGAATAAAACATCAGCAGATATTGCAGGGTTGATGACCTGAAAGCCTGTTGCCATTAAACCTGACGAAATAATGGTGTTTGTTTCTCAGACGTTATCTTCCGGTCTTTTTACTTCCTGGGGTTGGAGCTGGTTTGCGGTAAGTTCAGCATAACTATGCCGGTTGTTAAATGCGTCGATGGCAAGGTAAATTGCATGCCTGAATGAATTGTCAGATGCTATGTTCATACCTGTAATTTCGTATGCCGTTCCATGAGCCGGAGATGTCCGTATGACAGGTAAGCCGCAGGTATAATTAACGCCTTCGTCAAATGAAACAGCCTTGAAGGGAGTCAGACCCTGGTCATGGTACATGGCAAGCACTGCATCGAACTTTGCAAAATTGCCTGAACCAAAGAAACCATCAGCAGGATATGGTCCCATTGCCATGATATTTTCTTCTTTGGCTTTTTGGATGGCCGGAATCACGATTTCCTCATCTTCTGTTCCGATCAGGCCGTTGTCACCGGCATGCGGGTTAAGTCCGAGTACAGCAATTACAGGCTTCCTGATCCCAAAATCTTCGATCAGCGCTTTATTCAGTATTTTCAATTTAGCAATGATATTCTGGGAGGTGATTAACGATGGTACCATGCTTATGGGTACATGACCGGTAACAATCCCGACTTTCATTATTTCACTTACCATAAGCATCAGTACACCGGGGTCGTTGAAACAACTGGCAAGATATTCGGTATGTCCCGGATAAACAAAATCACGAGATTGAATATTATGTTTGTTTACAGGAGCAGTAACCAATACATCAACCTTACCTGCTTTCAGGTCAGAGACAGCTCTTTCAAGAGCCCTGACCGACGCCACGCCAGCCATTGGTGATGATTTTCCCAGCTCTACCTTGGTATTCACCTCATCGATGCAATTAATGATATTGGCACGTTTGGGATTCGCATCATCCGGAAAATTGATTACATTGAGGCTGAAATTATCAATATTAAGCGTTTTACGATGATAGGCGGCTACTTTAGAAGACCCATAAACAATGGGTGTGCATAATTCAATAATACGGTTATCAATCAGTGTTTTGATAATGACCTCATAACCAATTCCGTTTATATCGCCATGAGTGATTGCCACCCGTATTTTATCGTCATTTCTGTGATGTTTCATATAAATTCATTGATATTATCTGGAAAAACAGTATTCATAGTTTTTCCGTTTTGTGCAAAATTAGGAATAATTTGGGATATTTAGACACAGATTAAGTATGTTGATATACAGCGCGTTAATGTTGAATGTCCGCTATTCTTTTAAGTAATTCAAACAGGATTCTCAAACCTGATCCTGTTGCTCCTTTGCCTCTGTAACTGTCGCCGGTTTTCAGAAAAGCGGAACCCGCAATGTCGAGGTGTATCCAGGGATAAGAAGTAAATCTTTCAAGGAATTTACCGGCAGTAATTGCACCTGCATATTTGCCGCCTATATTTTTCAGGTCGGCTATATCTGATTTTATCATTTCAGAATATTCATCCCAGAGGGGAAATCTCACAATCCGCTCATAAACCTGGTACCCGCAATCGGTAAGCATTGCGAAAACATTATCATCAGCATTCCCCATTGCCACAATTCCCTGCTGGCCAATGGCAGCAGCTGCCGCGCCGGTGAGAGTCGCAATATCGATCACTAATTCCGGTTCATATTTTTTTGCAAAACTCAATGCATCTGCAAGTATGAGGCGTCCTTCGGCATCGGTATTCAGAACCTCAACAGAAAGACCATTGTGCATGGTAATCACATCGCCGGGAGCACATGCTTCGCCACCTGGCCGGTTGTCAGTGGCAGGTACAAGACCAATGACATGTAAGGGCAGATTAGCTTTTGATATGGCATACATCACACCGATAACTGCTGCGGCACCGGCCATGTCGGATTTCATGCTGTCCATTGAATCAGGTGTTGGTTTCAGTGACAAACCCCCGGTATCAAAGACAATCCCTTTTCCCACCAGGACAATTGGCCTGGAATTTACAGCTTTCACGGGCTTCCATTCCATGATGCTGAAAGTGGGTGGCTCAGGGCTTCCCATGTTGACTGCCAGCAATCCTCCCATTTTCAGCGATTCGATCTGCAACTTATCAAATACTTCAACCGAAAAGCCTGAGTTGCGTGCAATCTGTTTTATCTCCTCAGATAATTTTACGGCAGTCAGATAATTTACCGGCTCATTGACCAGATCGCGTGCAAGATAAACTGCTTCCAGGCAATAATGAAGAGATTTTAGTCCCGGCAGGTTCCCGGAAGGAATGACCAGTCTCAATGATTGGAAGGGTACTGACTTTTCTTCCTTATTATTCAGATATTTGGTAAAGCTGTAATCGCTCAGAACAAAACCTTCGGCAAATGCCAGCAGGAGTTCGCTGTCATGATTCTGTTCAGTCACAGTAAATGAAGTTATTTTCTGTTCTTTAAGAATAGAATAAATCATGTACGAAGTCTTCCTGGCTGCTTCCTTCAGTTCCGTCCGGGGTTTTTCATATTCAAGGATCTGAATGATGATAACTTGAGAATAACGGTTGATCATTATGGTTTTTAAACCGAGATCAACGGATTTCTGTACGTACCCCGACTCCTGCTCTGTCAGTCCGGGGATTTGGTTACAGGATGATTTCCCGGTAATAACCACCAGGTTTTGTCCGGCTTGTGGCTCTTTTATGATTTGAAGGTTTAACATGATTTCTTAAAATAATAGGTGCTTACATGAATAGATAATAAATTAATTTGAAAATTTGAAAATGTGCAAATTTGATCCGCCTGAGGCGGATTAAATACGTTTCACGGGAATTAGATTAGCGAAAACATGTTGGTAAGTTTTGTTACCTAAGCGCCTAATAAAGCACTTTTACGAAAAAAGGTTCAATACTAGTCCAGTTTTCCGACCATCTTTGCCGGATCGACCCATTTGGTAAAATCTTCATCGGTAACATAACCAAGATCAATGGCTGCTTTTCTCAGGGTCGTATTTTCAGCATGTGCTTTCTTGGCGATCTGTGCTGATTTATCATAACCAATATGAGTATTGAGTGCAGTGACCAGCATGAGGGAGTTTTCCACATTTTGTTTTATGGTGTCGAGGTTTGGTTCAATACCTACCGCACAATTGTCGTTGAAAGAAACGCAGGCATCGCCCAGCAGGCGGGCCGAATGAAGGAAATTGTAAATGATCATTGGTTTAAATACATTGAGTTCGAAAAAGCCATTCATTCCTCCGATAGTGATGGCCACATCATTGCCGGCCACCTGTGCGCAAACCATGGTAAGAGCTTCAATCTGGGTGGGATTCACTTTACCGGGCATGATGGAAGATCCGGGTTCGTTTGCGGGAATTGAAATTTCACCAATCCCGCTTCTCGGGCCGGAGGCCAGCACACGGATATCATTCAGGATTTTCATCAGGCTGGTCGCAACTGTTTTCAGCGTTCCTGAAGCCTCTACCATTGCATCATGGGTAGCCAGCGATTCAAATTTATTCGGAGCAGTGATAAAAGAATAACCTGTGAGTTCGGCAATTTTGGCTGCAACTTTCTCGGAATATCCATCTGGACAATTAATGCCGGTTCCCACGGCTGTTCCGCCCAACGCCAGTTCTGTAATATGAACCATGGAGTATTTTATGGCTTTAATACCATAATCAAGCTGGGCAACATAGCCCGAGAATTCCTGACCGAGGGTGACCGGTGTGGCATCCATCCAGTGAGTCCTGCCAATCTTGACAATATTCATGAAATCTTTAGACTTTTTATCTAATGTGTTGCGTAGTTTAATAATTCCGGGGATAGTGGTTTCAGCCAGCATTTTATAGGCTGCAATATGCATGGCAGTAGGAAAAGTATCGTTTGACGACTGCGATTTATTTACGTCATCGTTGGGATGAATATATGTTTTTCCCTCACCCAGTTTGTTGCCTGCAAGCACATGCGCCCTGTTTGCAATCACTTCGTTCAGGTTCATATTTGACTGGGTTCCCGAACCGGTTTGCCAAACGGTAAGCGGGAACTGTTCATTGAGTTTTCCCCGGAGAATCTCATCACACACTTTTGAGATGAGTTCACATTTATCGGCAGGTAAAACTCCCAGGTCCATATTGACAATGGCTGCCGCTTTTTTCAGATAAGCAAATGCTTCTATGATTTCTGACGGCATTGGGTTATTTCCTATTTTGAAGTTCTCAAACGACCGTTGTGTCTGGGCTCCCCAGTACTTATCAGCCGGTACTTTCACTTCACCCATGGTGTCTTTTTCAGTTCTATATTCCATATTATTTTGGTATTATGTTTGTAAATAATGAGTTCAGAGTTCAGAGTTCAAGGTTTAAAGTTCAAAGTTCAGAGTCCAAAGTTCAGAGTTCAAAGTCTAACTTTATGAACTTTACAAACTTTATAAACTCTTTGATTGCACAAAATTACAGAAAGCAGGCCTGCCTGAAAATCTTCTTCAGCATAAATTACTGTGAAGAAAACTCCATCAGGTAAGATTTCATGAAATCATTGAGATCGCCATCCAGCACTCCGGTTGTGTTTGATGTTTCGTACCCGGTACGTATATCTTTAACGAGCTTATACGGATGAAGCGTATAGCTGCGAATTTGAGATCCCCATTCGATTTTTTTCTTGGAACCTTCAATTTCTGCTTGTATTTCGCGGCGTTTACGAAGTTCGAGTTCGTATAATTCAGAGCGCAGTAACCTCAGGGCATTTTCTTTATTCTGTAATTGCGAGCGTGTCTCGGTATTTTCAATTACAATTCCGGTAGGATGATGATAAAGCCTGACGCCGGTTTCGACTTTGTTCACATTCTGTCCGCCGGCTCCGCCGGAGCGATAGGTATCCCAACTGATGTCACCCGGGTTTACGTTGATATCAATAGAATCATCGACCACAGGAGAAACATAAACGGAAGCAAAGGTTGTCTGGCGTTTATTCTGTGCATTGAATGGGGACAATCTTACAAGGCGGTGAACACCGTTTTCGGCTTTCAGGTAGCCATAGGCGTAATCCCCGGTAATTTCAAGAGTAACAGATTTGACTCCCACTATTTCACCGGGCTGGAAATCAATTTCGCGGACTTTATATCCATTTCGTTCTCCCCAGCGTATGTACATTCTCATGAGCATACCGGCCCAATCGAGGCTTTCGGTACCACCGGCACCTGAATTGATTTTCAGGATTGCGCCCATTATATCCTCTTCTTTGCCAAGCATATTCCTGAACTCAAGGGCATCGATTACCTTAAACACAGTATTATATTGTGCTTCGACGTCGTCAGCAGATGCTTCACCTTCATTAAAGAAATCGGAAATAACAACCAGGTCGTCGAGACCAGACTTCACTTTTTCATAGGCATCAGTCCATTGCTTCACGGAAGAAATTTGTCTCAGTTGTTTTTCAGCCGATTTAGGGTCGTCCCAGAAATCCTTGGAATGAGTTTTTTCAGTTTCCTCAGCAATTAATTTTAGTTTGGCATCTATGTCAAAGATGCCTCCGTAACGCTTCTCCGCGTTTGATCAGATCTCTGATCTGTTCAGCAATTATCATATTAAGAAATTTGCTGTAAAAATAGAATTAAATCCCGACACTATTCATCGGGAGTATATTTGAGAAGTTTCCATACAATATCGGGTTCATATCCACGACTGGCGGCAAATTTCAGCAACTTACCGTTCAATTCCCAGGTGTTTATTGCCGCAGTTGCTTTGATTTTTTTTTCCAGCTCAATTCTGATCATTTGCAGATATTCCTTTTCGCCAATACTATTTTCAGCTTCAGAGATCAGATTTTCAGACAAGCCTTTGCCCCTTAATTCGTACTTGATTTTAATCTTTCCCCATTTGTTCAGCCGTATTTTATCCATGAAAAAACAGGCAGCATACCTGGATTCGTCAATATAATTTTCATGAATGAGTTTCTGAATAATGTCATTTGCCTGATTTTCATTCAACCCCCAGGAAAGGAGCTTTTTCAGCATTTCAGACTTAGAAAACTCCTGTTTGCTGCATAAATGTTTTGCCTTTAACAAACCTTCATTTTTTGAATACTTATTCATAAAAGTACCTGAATATTTTTACTTTACAATATTATAACTTATATGGAACGCCGATAACGCCGATGAATATGATAGACCCAGATAATTATTTACATTCAATAAAAAACATACTAATCATAACTATCAGCGTCATCTGCGTTCTGTTTTTTCTTATGAATAATTACTTAAATTTTATGATTCAAAACTATTCATTTTTCATAAAATTTTCCGAATCATAGGTAAAATAGCAAGGAAATTGAAGAAAATAAGATCAGGTATCGTGTTGAATCATTATTGTTTATAAATTATTTTCAAAATAAATAGAAAAAATCGGGTCATATCAGGGCAGGTTTTATATTAAGTAATTGAAGGAAATGATAAGATATGAGAACCGGAAAATTCATAAGAGGATTGATAGATGACCTGATGGGTTTGTTTTTTCCACGGATTTGTTATGCTTGCGGCGAGGTTCTTTATGGACATGAAGAAGTGATTTGCAACTTGTGTATTTATCAGATTCCAAGGACGAATTATCACAGATCGGCAGATAACCCGGTGAGTCGTTTGTTCTGGGGCAGGGTAAATGTGGACGGTGCAACATCTTTTTTTTCATTCAGTAAAGGGAGTCGTTTTCAGGGACTGATACATCAGTTAAAGTACAAAGGAAAAACTGAGATAGGATATGTGTTAGGACGGTTATTTGGTATCGATCTGAAGGAATCACCTGTTTTCAGTCTGGTTGATGTGGTGATACCGGTGCCATTGCATCCGGATAAGCAGAAAAAGAGAGGCTTTAATCAGTGCTGGTATATTGCAGATGGCATTGCCTTTTCGTTGCAGGTACCTGTTGACTGTAAAAGTTTGTACAGGGGTGTGAACAATGAGACGCAGACAAGAAAATCAAGGTTCGAAAGGTGGAAGAATGTTCGTGATATTTTTGGATTGCGTGATAATCACAATCTTGACAACAAACATATTCTGTTAATTGACGATGTAATTACCACCGGTGCCACCCTTGAATCGTGTGCAGAGACATTATTAAAAGCAAAAAATGTGAGAGTAAGTATTGCTACTCTTGCTGCCGCATGAAAATTAATCACTTATGGATGCAAAGATATTGAGTTTATTGGTGCTTCAATTCCCCCCCAATCCCATCCGGCCAATTGCTCAACTACTTCCTAATTCATTAATAGCCTTTAACTATTAACTACTAAAAAAGGCTCCTCCGGGAGCCTTTTTCGTTATGTAAATATACAGGTTATTTAGACTATAGACTGTTAGTATCTTATTTCTGGAATCTTGACGTGTTTTGGCAAAAAATTCCAAAAAACAAATCACAAAAAACAAATAATAAACAATATCAAAATTTCAAATACGAAACAAATTACTTTGAATTTGTTATTTTGTCGATTGAATTTTATTTGTTATTTGTATTTTGAGATTTGTGATTTGGTTCTGGCTCGTCCAGGTTGGGTATGTAGGAAAATGTAATTTAAATACTTAAAATTTTTTACTCTTTGTCCTGATACCTGATACTTGATACTCGATACTTGATACCTGGTTTCAAAGCCTACAGCCTTCCGGTTAATTGACGAAATTACTGATCGACATTCTTCCCGTCAGAAGTAAACTCCATGTGTTGTTTGTTGGTATTAGAAGTAGTATAGGTCAAAGTACCAATGCAGCTGACCTTTGTACCATCAGGCAGATAATAATCTATGCCAGTTGAAGGATCTTCCTGTTTATAATATCCATTTTCATCAGCTTCAGAAATCAGCGTAAGGTTTTTGTTAGCCAGTTGATCAATTGAGAAAATGGTTACCTGGTTAGTAAAGGTAATGTCGTTGATATAGTTAAAATCAAATGTATTGTCGGGTTTGTATCTTGCAGCAATGTCAACGTTCAGACTCGGAAAGCCATTGAACTGCACACAGGATTTTGATCCGAGGCCATCATCAAGCCAGTGCCAGTCATCGACATATTCATAAGTTCCTGAAAAAGTTTTACCCCATTGGGCATTCCCTGCATTATCAGGTAACTGGGGATATTTGTATTCGGTTACGTTATAGGTAATAAAAACACGGTAAGTGCCATTGGTTTTAATGGTAAGCTCCAGACTGTAATTAATGCTGCTGCTTTTGGTATTGGCATCTTCCCAGTCATGGCCATTATAATTAACCGTGCCGGTACTGGTCGTTACACTCACAATATCGCGGGTTGTGGTGTATTTCTGATCATAAGATACCAGCATGTTACTGAAATCGTAAGTATAGGTTTTAACGTCATTATAGTCGTGCACATCAACCCCTGTCGCATTGGGACAATGAGTGGCGTCGTTCCATACAAACTGGTCCTCGAAGTTGTTAAGTATATTGATGTATCCTGATTCAAGCGACCATACGGCTGACAACCGGCTGTTGCGTGAACGGAAAGATATCCATGGGTCATTTGCTCCCCTGCGGCATCCATTAAATAACGGAATAACAAGCAATAAACCCAGTGAAAATACGATAATTCTTTTCGTCTTCATATTCTGAAATATTTTAATTCAATTATTTAAAAAAACTTACAAATTTATTCTGTTTTTAATTCATTGCAAATTTAAAAGAGATTTTTTAATAAAAAACACAAATTCCTGTTTATTAGTTAATTTGACGGAATAATTATGATTTGGTTGCTTTTAATATTTTTTGAATAATGTTTATCAGCAGAAAATTACAAATGTCCGGTTCAATAAATTTGAAATGCAACGGAATATTCTTGAATAATGAACGTATTAAGAAACTGTTTTGATTTTTTATCATTTATATATATATGATCTTATTGTTTATGATTATTAGCCTAATAATATAATTTTTTACCCTCCCCTTTTTCCCCTCCCTGCTGGCAGGGAGGGGATTGTC
>JAPLDU010000032.1 GCA_026391255.1 Bacteroidia bacterium
ATTTGAGGATTTGAGGATTTGAGGATTTGAGGATTGAAATTTTGATTATTGAAAAAATTATATCGCAAACATTTAATATTTAGACAAATTAACCTTTTCAGATAATTGTTTTTTCATTTCCAAATTTTCAAATCTTCAAATTGGATTTTACTCCTGGAAGTACACTCTTTTCACCCTTGCAGAAATGCCGGTCATGATTTCGTAGGGTATTGTGTCAAGAAGGCGGGCTATCCCGGTAAGTGGATATGAATCTCCGAAAATGATGACTTCATCGCCTTCATCAGCGTCAATTCCTGTAATATCAATCATGCACATGTCCATACAGATATTCCCGATGATGGGTGCAAACTGACCTTTTACGAGTATCTTCCCGGTTCCGTTACCAAGTCTGCGGTTAAGGCCGTCGGAGTAACCAACAGGAACAATAGCAATCCTGCTGTCCCTTCCGGTTTTTCCCATCCGGTTATAACCCACGGTTTCATCGCTTTTTACATTCTTTACCTGAGAGATATTACTTTTCAGGGTAGTCACATTAGCCAGTTGTTTGCCGCTCAGTGAGCTGAGTCCATACAGTCCGATGCCCAGCCTCACCATGTCATACTGGGCTTCCGGGAATCTTTCTATGCCCGAGGAATTCAGAATATGTCGTAAAATCTGGTAATCATACATCTCAGTGATACGGCTGCTCATTGCCTCAAATTTTTGTATCTGCTGACGGCTGAACTCATCATGAATACTTTCATCACTGGCTGCCAGATGGGAGAAGACCGATCTGATGCGAAGATTATCCATTGTTTTTAATTCCTTTGCCAGGTCGCTCATTTCCGATTCAGTGAATCCAAGGCGTTTCATCCCGGTATCCAGTTTGATATGAATCGCAAATGTATGAATCATGTTATGCTGAACGGCTTTGCTGAAGCTACGTAATATTCTGAAGCTGAATATTTCAGGTTCCAGGTTATGTTCTATCATCGTGTCAAAATCCTGAACTTCGGCATTCATCACCAGGATGGGCAGGGTGATGCCTGCATTGCGCAGGGTAACCCCTTCATCGGTGAATGCAACGCCGAGGTAATCGACGCGATGAAACTGGAGAAGGTTGGCAATTTCATAACTGCCGCTGCCATAAGAAAAGGCCTTGACCATCACCATGATCTTTGTACCCTGGTTCAGGCATGACCTGTAATAGTTCAGGTTATGCACTATGGCATTCAGGTTAATCTCAAGAACAGTCCTGTGTGCCTGGCTTTGAAGCATGTTGGAAATCAGCTCAAATTCAAAGCTCCTTGATCCTTTGAGAAGAATAGCTTCATCGCTGAATTTCTCTGTGACGATATTTTTAATGAATTGCCCGGTTGAGCTGTAGAAATGACAGTCGCCCCTGAAAAGTCCGGCATTCCTCGAAATGGCTTCGCCTATTCCTATCACTTTGCTGATGTCTTTTTTATCAACCAGGTCGGCAACTTCCTTGTAGAGCATTTCCTCATCCCTTCCGCTTTGCAATATGTCAGAAATTATAAGGGTTTTCTTCAGGTGCTGATTCTGCTGGTTCAGCACATCGAGCGCAATACCGAGTGATCCGAGATCGGAATTATAACTGTCGTTGATAATGGTGCAGTTGTTTATTCCATGCCTCAGTTCGAGTCGCATGGCCACCGGAGCCAGCAATTCCATACGCCGGCTTATTACTTCCTGGCTGATATTGAGCACAAGCATCAGCGACCAGCAGTGAATGGCATTTTCAACCGAAGCATCATCGATAAACGGTATCCTGATTACAGCATGTTTGTTTTTGTAAACAGCGTCAATGACTGTAAATCCACCATTTTTAGCTGTTTTGCTGATAAACAGGTCGGCGGTGGATTTCCGCGACCAGGAAAACAAACGGATATCTTCCAGTTGTTTCTGCGATCTGATCTGGGATTCAATGGTATTATGATCTTTACAGTATATCAGGGTTTTTGCCTGGGAGAAAAGCATGAGTTTTTCCCTCGTTTTATGTTTGTAATCCATAAAATTCTGCTGGTGGGCATCCCCGATATTGGAAATGATCCCGATATCCGGAAGAATTACTGGCTGAAGGTTTTGCATTTCACCTGGCAGGGAAATACCTGCTTCGAAGATAGCCAGATCATGATCTTTATCAAGTTGCCAGACCGATAGTGGCACGCCAACCTGTGAATTATAACTTTTCGGGCTCCGTACGATATTGTAATCTTCCCTGAGTAGCTGGAACAACCATTCTTTGATAATGGTTTTCCCATTGCTGCCGGTAATGCCGATCACCGGAAAGCTGAATTTTTTCCTGTGCCAGGAAGCCAGGTGCTGCAATGCTTTCAGGGTATCAGGAACTTTTATGAAACTGGCATCTTTATAATATTCCAAATCATCCGGAAGAACACTGACAACAAAATTCCTGACCTGCTGATCGTATAGTTCCCTGATGAACTTATGCCCGTTATGCCTGGCGCCGATCAATGCAAAAAACAGCGACTCAGAAGCAGAAATAATACTCCGGCTGTCGGTAAGCAAATACCTGATCCGGGAAGTGCTTTTATTTACAACCTCCGAATGTAAAATTTCTGATATTTCTGTGATAGAATACAAGGCAATAGGCAATAGGCAATAGGCAATAGGCAATAGGCAATAGGCAATAGGCACTAGTGCAATTTCGAGATTAGTGATGAGATCATTTTGCTGATTTCTAAAATTTCAGAAAGTAATTTTTCTGATTCAACTTTTTTAAAATATTTTAACCGGAGGCAAATTTCAATTTGTGTTTCCAATTCAAATAAAGAACCTCTGGCTATCAAAAGAAATTGTGAGTAACTACCGGTGGATTGTCTTCCATACCCTTCGGCTATGTTGGAAGGTACTGATACTGCTGCTCGTCGCATTTGAGATATTAATCCAAATATTTCTTTCGATGGAAACTCTTCAGTGTTCTGGTATATACTTTCAACTAAATCCATACTTCGTTGCCAAATTAACAAGTCCTTATAACTTTTCACTGTCATGTGTCCAATTTATTAGTTCTTTATACCTAACCTAATGCCTAATGCCTAATGCCTAATGCCTAATGCCTAGTGCCTAGTGCCTAGTGCCTATTGCCTAATGCCTAGTGCCTAGTGCCTTTACCCCTCCGTGTCGACCAACTGGTAATTGAATTTCTGTAACAAATCTTTATCTAAGAAAGTGTTCATAAATTCGATATCGCCAAAGGTGAATTTTTTCACCCACTCTTCTTTGAGGTAGAATTCCTTGCGGAATTTTTGTTTTGAAATTCCATGATGATTGGTGAGTGTCTGCTGGATATCAGTAAACCAAAGGGATGATTTGACAAAGTTAAAATCCGATGCAACTGATTCGATCACCGTCCTGGGTTCGACAAGCAGGTCTTCATATTTAACCATTTTGAAATTTTTTACGAAGTCCGCCAAAGCAAGATATGACTTGTTTTTCAGGTTCCACATGATTGCCGGGTTACGATAATCACCGTATGGATAACGAATAAAATCCGGGAAGCTGAGCTTGGTTAAGTTCTCATGTTTGTAGGGCCGTTTATGCATTGAATAGACCCATGAATAAGGGTTTTTAACAATGCAGATAAAGATGATCCTGTCCCTGTTATCTTCTGACAGTTCATCCTTTTCAGGTGCCAGCCTGTGTTTCCAGCCCAGGCTGAAGTCGTTGAGAAGTTTGATATTGAGGTTGTTGCTGAGCAACCATTCCAGGTATATCGAACCTGTATTCCTTTCTCCGTATAATTTTATCGAGTTCATTACTTAAGTTAAAAGTTTGTAAAGTTTGTAAAGTTTGTAAAGTTCGTTAGTCATAAACGTCATAAACGTCATGAGCGTCATGAGCGTCATGAGCGTCATGAGCGTCACGAATGTCACGAGTCACAAGTCACTTAATCTCTTCGTCCCATTGTCACTTCGTCACTTAGTCTCTTCGTCCATTCACCACTCACCACTCACCATTCACCATTTTGCCTATTGCCTAATGCCTATTGCCTATTGCCTATTGCCTATTGCCTATTGCCTAATGCCTAGTGCCTAATGCCTAATGCCTATTGCCTAGTGCCTAATGCCTAGTGCCTATTTAATCCGCAAATATACTAAAAAACACAGCGAACAAAATAAATTCCCAAATTGAGAATTAATGATTATTTTTGCATGATGATTTGAATTAATATGAACAGAATATATGCAAAGAGTACATTGAGAGAATTTTGGAGTAAACATCCTGATTCAGAGCAATATTTAAAAACCTGGTACGATACGGTTTTGAATTCAGATTGGAAAACACCGAATGATGTAAAACAGACTTATATTAATGCGAGCATTCTTAAGGATAGCAGAATTGTTTATAACGTCAAAGGACATTCATATAGATTAGTTACAAAGATTAACTTTGATAAGCAGTGGATTTTTATTCGATTCATTGGAACTCATTTTGAGTATAATAAAATTGATGCGAACACGATTTAAAAAAACTAATAATTATGTATATAAAACCGATAAAATCAGAATTAGATTATCAAAATGCTCTGAAAAGACTTGAAGTTATATTTGAGGCAAAAATTGGTTCACAAGAAAGTGACGAAGCAGATATACTTGGAATGATAATAGACGATTATGAGAAGAAACATTATCCGATCGAAGCCCCGGATCCAATTGAAGCAATAAAGATCAGAATGGAAGAAATGCAATTAAAACAAATTGATTTGGTGGATGCTATTGGTGGAAAAAGCAGGGTTTCAGAAGTTCTTAATCGCAAACGCAAATTGACAGTTAAAATGATTCGTAAACTGACAACCAGGTTAAACCTGTCACCGGGCTTATTAATTCATGATTATCAAAAAACAGGACAATAAAAAAGCACATTTGCCGGCTAAGGTTATGTCCCAACCTGGACGAGCCAGAACCATACAAAAAATCACAAATCTCAATCCGCCGTGGCGGAATAAATAACAAATAAATATCAGTCAACAATATGACAAATTCAAAGTAGTTTGTTTCGTATTTGAAATTTTGTCCGCCGTGGCGGATTGTTTTTTATTTGTTTTTTGTGATTTGTTTTTTGGATTTTTTTGCAAAACTCGTCAAGATTTCAGAAATAAGATACTGCGGGCAATGAATAAACGGGGTCGTCTTTGTATCTATTGAAATTAAAGCCCTACGGGCTAATTATGCCAGGAGATAAATAGTTCTTCAGTTAAAATTTTAATGCCTAAAAGCAGATATTTCTAAGGAAATGAATATCGAAACAATAAATTCAAAACAGTTTCTCAGTTAAATTTGGTTCTTCCTGTAAATGCGCAGGTAACTGAGTAAGTTAATAAAAGGGTGATCCAACATTTATTTTATTAGATAACATATTCGAAATATTGAACAATTGTATAAACGTGAATTGTCCCGGAGGGACATAATATCGGTAGAAATCAATGAACTGCCACAAAATATAAGTTCCGTCAGGAACGAAATATTGAAAATGTCAAATACATCCAATCAATTCAGATTCATGATATTTCAAGGATATGATTGAAAAATATTTCGTACCTACGGCACTTAACATTTGACCAGGATATCTTTCTACCGATATACCGTCCCTAACGGGACTAAAAAACGCATTTTATGAACGAGTCTTTTTTATAACTACTCATGAATTATCCGGAAGAACCCAATTTGAATATTAAGATCAAAGTCCCTATTTTCAGTTTTTTTTCTCCGCAGGCGAACAGTTTCAATGAAAATCATGAGTCCTCCGGAGGATTTCCCGAAGGGAATCAACATTTTTACATTTGTCAGGAAATAATTAATGCCCTGCGGGCAATGAATAAACGGGGTCGTCTTTGTATCTATTGAAATTCATGGCAAAATTTCAGTATCTAAAAAACCACAGAGAAACGGAGAACATAGAGAAACACAGAGAAATTCAAGAAGTTGTCAAATATCGAACTCTGTGTTCTCCGTGTCTCTGTGGTAAATTATACAGAGTTCAGAGTTCAAATGACTATTGCCTCCGCCGTGGCGGATGCCTGGTGCCTTTTGCCTTAAAGGATTTTTATATTATTTTTAGGGTATTAGTTAAATTTTAAAACAGTCCCTAAGAAGCTGTTTTGAATTTATTAATAATTAAAAATTTTGCAATATTTTAAATTTTACCCACCCCTAACCCCTCCCTGCGAGCAAGGAGGGGAACTGAGTTCTGCCAATTAATACAAATAACTTAGCGGACAATCCCCTCC
>JAPLDU010000131.1 GCA_026391255.1 Bacteroidia bacterium
CGCCCGATTCATTTTATACGGCCAGCCGTTTCAGAACTGAAAAAGACATTCTGGAACGTGCTGAGATCATAGTCAAAGAAGGAGGCACTATTGCTGATGTTGGTGCAGCATCTTCAAGGCCGGGCGCTGAACCTGTTCCGGAAGCTGTTGAACTTGAAAGACTAATCCCCGCCATTAAAAATATAAAAAATCATTTTCCTGATCTCCTGATATCGGTTGATACTTATCATTCTTCTGTTGCAGAAAGAGTGATTACTGAAACCGGTGATTGCATCATAAATGACATATCCTCCGGTTCGCTTGATCCGGAAATGTTCAGGACTATCGCAAAACTCCGGATTCCATATATCATGATGCATATGCAGGGCATACCGGCAAACATGCAGATTGACCCTGTTTATCAGGATGTTGTAACTGATATTATTTCATTTTTTTCAAAGAAAGTACGTACGCTTATTCAAATGGGAGTGCAAGATATTGTACTGGATCCCGGTTTTGGATTTGGTAAAACCGTCGATCACAATTACCAGTTAATTAGTCGTTTAGAAGCTTTCCAGATTTTCGGGTTACCAATTTTGGCAGGCATATCCAGAAAGTCAATGATCACAAAACATCTGGGAGTTACTCCTTCCGAAGCCCTTACTGGTACTATATCTTTGAATACTATTGCACTGCTTAAAGGAGTAAGTATCCTTCGTGTACATGATGTCAAAGAAGCCTGCGATACCATCAGGATTGTCAGGAAATACAAAGATGCTTCATCATTTAATGACTTTGCAAATTAGCTGTTAACAGATTCAAAATATTATGATCACCACATTTTTAACTGTCAGGTTTCTGGATGTTCTCGATGTCCTTCTGGTGGCATTTCTATTTTACCAGATGTATATGCTCATCAGGCAAACAGTTGCTATTAAAATATTCTTCGGGATCGTATCGGTTTATCTTTTATGGCTGCTGGTAAAAGCGCTGAAGATGGAACTGCTTGGCTCAATCCTCGGTCAACTTACAGGAGTGGGAGTCATAGCTGTAATAATCGTATTTCAGCAGGAAATAAGGCGGGGCCTTCTTTTCATTGGCTCACGGCAACTCACAGGAAGAAGGTTATCAGTTTTTCGTTTTTTTTTCGGTGACACACAGTCAGCGGAGGATGTCCGCATCGACTCAATAATTATTGCATGCAGGAACATGTCAAATTCAAAGACAGGTGCACTGCTGGTAATCCAGAAAAGCGTGAAACTCGACACCTGGCTTACCATCAAAGATGTTCTTGATGCAGAGACATCGAGCCGTCTGATCATCAGCATATTCTTCAAAAATAGTCCATTGCATGACGGAGCTGTGATCATCAGCGGATCAAGGATATATGCGGCTCGTTGTGTGTTGCCTTTGTCAGAAAAGTCGCTTCCTCCGAACCTTGGAATGAGACACAGGGCCGCGGTTGGAATTACCGAGGTAACCGATGCTGTTGTGGTTGTGATATCTGAGGAAACAGGCAGTATTTCATTTGTAAAAAATGGCGACATCAACTATAACATCGATCACAGACAACTGAGCATACTGCTCGGAAATGAATTTTCTGCCAAGTCAAAATAATCAGTTTATAAAAATATGAAACTAATAGTCATATTAACAGCATCTTTATTCTTATTTATTGTCTCTTCCTGTCATAAGGATCACAAATCTGAACCTCAGGAAAATCATGGCAAAGGAGTATTCATATTGAATGAAGGGAATTTTCAGGCCAACAATGGAAGTCTGTCATATTATAATCTGCAGACCGATTCTGTAATCAATAATGTTTTTTATTTAGCCAATAACCGGCTTTTGGGAGATATTCCCCAATCCATGGTAATCAAGGATTCTCTCGGATATATCGTAGTCAATAATTCTGCAAAGATTGAAGTGATAAATACTACCACATTTAAATCAAAAGCACAGATAACAAACTTTATTTCACCGCGATATATGCTATTCACCGGCACTGATAAAGCTTATGTCAGTAATATGTCAGGTAATACAATTGATATTGTTGATCTGCAGGGAAATATCATAAGTGGGCATATTTCAGTAGATTCCTGGATTGAGCAAATGGTAAAGACCGGCGATTTTGTTTTTGCCGTTGAAGAAGGCAGCAACCGGGTTGTAGTGATCAATAGTGTGACAGACCAGGTGATATATCACATACAGGTAAATGAAGAACCAAACAGTGTTTTGATTGATAAAAACAATGATATCTGGGTTCTGTGTTCCGGGGGATGGACCGGCTCCGATATTCCTTCTTTGAATAAGATCAGTGTGGAATTACTCGAAGTGGAGAAATCCTACCCTTTTGATACAACAGTAACTCATTATCCTACCAAATTATGTATCAACAAAACAATGGATACCTTGTATTTTCTGAACAGTGGCATATACCGTATGCCAATTAGTTCGCTGACATTGCCCGCACAGCCTTTTATTTATCAGGGAAGCCACCAGTATTACGGACTTGGAGTCGACCCGAAAACTTCAAATATATATGTCTCTGATGCAATAGATTACCAACAAAGAGGAACTATTTTCGTTTACAGGCCAAACGGTATATTGATTACCTCGTTTAAAACGGATATTAATCCTGGATTTTTTTGTTTTCAATAAATAATTACCTCATATTCAGTATATAAGTATATCTTATCAAGATTAAAATGAGATCTCATTTTTCAATAACCATAATTATTATATGTTTTTCACTGAATATGAATCTGTTTGCCCAGCAATGCAAAATGACCCGTGAAGAGTACATTAAAAAGTTCAGTCCTCTGGCTGTGGAAGAAATGAAGAAAAACGGGATTCCGGCGAGTATCACGATTGCACAGGCGCTTCACGAGTCTGAGGACGGAAACAGCACTCTGGCAACACTGGCAAATAATCATTTTGGAATTAAATGTACCAGCGACTGGAAAGGTAAAACCTTTTTAAAAAACGACGACCGGCCAGACGAATGTTTCAGAAAATATGAATCTGCCGGCGATTCGTACCACGACCATTCTGAATTCCTGAAAAGAGACAGGTATGCTAAGTTATTAAGAACCGATATCAGAGATTACAAAGCATGGGCAAAGGGATTGAAAGAATCCGGCTATGCAACAAACCCAAGGTATCCTGACATTCTCATCAGGATCATTGAAGAAAATCACCTTGACACCTTCGATGCAGAAAATGTACATATTGCTGAAAATATCGTAATTAAATCCCAAAACGATAAAAGTCCAAAACCGTCGGTGAATGATGCTTATTATATAAAAACTGAGAAAAGACAGGTATTTTCCAGAAATGATATAAGGTACATAATCGCACGAGAGGGAGATACCTTTGAAAGTCTGACAAAGGAATTCGACATGTGGAAGTGGCAACTGCCAAAATACAACGATGAACCAAAGGATTTCCAGATTAAACAAGGTCAGGTGATATATCTGCAGCCTAAAAGAAATAAAGCAGAAAACGGTAAAGAATACCATGTTTTTGAAACAGGAGATACCATGTACGATATCAGCCAATTATATGGAATAAAACTCAGCGTCCTGTATAAAATAAACAATCTGAAACCAGATGCTGAGCCTGCATCCGGACAAAAGCTCAAATTAAGGTAATCAGATCAAAAAACAGCTGTTAACAGCAAAAGTACTGCAGTTTTGTCAGTACAGACCTCATGGCATAATGTTTGAAAGATTAATTCATCTTATTATGTTAAACATTAAATACCAATAATATGCAAACAGGAATCATTGGAGTAACCACTGAAAACATCTTTCCAATTATTAAAAAGTTTTTGTATTCGGACCATGAGATCTTTCTCAGGGAGTTAATATCCAACGCTATTGATGCTACCAAAAAACTTAAAGCACTGAGTTCCCTGGGTGATTTTACCGGTGAACTTGGTGATCTGACCATCAGGGTCAGCCTGAATAAAAAGAAAAAAACACTGACAGTTTCTGACCGTGGCATTGGAATGACTTCTGAAGAAGTTGAAAAATATATCAACCAGATCGCTTTTTCCAGTGCAGAGGACTTTCTGAATAAATATAAAAATCAGGAAAATAACCTGATAGGCCATTTTGGACTGGGGTTTTATTCTTCATTTATGGTATCTGACAAAGTGGAAATCATTACACGTTCGTACCAGGATAATTCCGTTGCTGTAAAATGGAGTTGTGATGGCAGCCCTGAATACCAGCTTGAAGAAACCACCAGGGACGACCGGGGAACAGATGTCATTCTTCATTTTGACAGTGAATCAAAAGAGTTCAATGACGAAAACAAAATTGAACAGATATTGAAAAAATACTGTAAGTTTTTACCGTTTGAGATTGCTTTCGGTAAAGAAAAAGAATGGAAAGACGGTAAAGAGATTAGTACTGACAAAGACAAAATTATTAATAACACCAAACCGGCCTGGACCCGCAAGCCTGCCGATCTGAAAGATGAGGATTACAAAAGCTTTTATCATGAGCTGTACCCGTCAATATTCGAAGAACCTCTTTTTTACATACACCTGAACGTTGATTATCCCTTCAGCCTGACAGGAATCCTGTATTTTCCAAAAATCAAGAGTAATTTTGATATCCAGAAAAATAAAATTCAGTTGTATTGTAACCAGGTTTTTGTTACGGATTCCGTAGAAGGGATAGTTCCTGAATTCCTTACCCTGCTTCATGGAGTGATAGATTCTCCTGACATTCCCCTGAACGTGTCAAGGTCATATCTGCAAAGCGATTCAAACGTCAAGAAAATCTCTAATCATATTACCAAGAAAGTCGCAGACCGACTTGCTGAAATTTTCAAAAATGACAGACCTGAATTTGAAAAAAAATGGGATGATCTGAAATTATTTATCGAATATGGAATAATCACCGATGAAAAATTTTACGAAAAAGCAAAAGCTTTTTGTTTATTAAAAAATACTGATAATAAGTATTTTACATTTGATGAATATGAAACACTGGTAAAAGAAAACCAGACAGATAAAAATAAGCGTGTTATTTACCTTTACTGCACTGATCCGGTTGGTCAGCATACCTATGTTGAATCAGCAAAATCAAAGGGGTATGATGTATTACACATGAGTGGCCAGTTGGACCCTCATTTCATCAACTATTTTGAACAAAAACTCAAAGAAACTTCATTTGTAAGAGTTGATTCAAATGTGATTGACAAACTGATAGAGAAAACCGATCAAAAAAATATTAATATCAGTCTGGAACTACAAAACGACCTGACACCAGCAATCCAGGGTCAACTTCCCACGACAAGCAGTTTCATTATCCAGTACGAGCCAATGGATGAACATGAAGTTCCCATGATGATCACACAAAACGAATGGATGCGCAGAATGAAAGAAATGTCAGCAACAGGCGGAGGAATGGGATTCTACCGTGATATGCCGGAAAACTATAACCTGGTGGTAAATACCAATCATCCGCTGGTACAGGAAATGATCAGAAGCATTGACGAAAATATGAAAGAAAAGATTTCAGGTATAAAGGAAGATATCAGGAAACTGGAAGTCGAAAAAACGGCCCTTGAAAACTCGCACAAAGATTTGAAATATGAAGAAATTACCCAGGCAGACAAGGATAAACTGGAAGAATTGAGAAACAATATTCAATCGTTGAATAAGCAAAAAGAAAACAAACTGTCGGAATATGGAAAAGAGAATAAACTTTTCAGGCAGTTGATTGATCTGGCGCTGTTGGCCGACGGAATGCTGAAAGGTGAAGAACTGACACGTTTTGTCAAGCGAAGTGTTGAAATGATCAAAGCTTGATTAATACAATCCTGTTCAGAAAATGAAACAAGAAGGGGAAAAAATGATTTTTTCCCCTTTTTTGTTTCCAAAATTCATATTTTTACTTCATTGATATTTTGAATTTATTTTCATGAGAAAAATCTTAGGAACTATTCTAATAATTAGCATTTTATCGCTGGTTTTCATTGAGTTAAGCTATGCCGGCCCCTGGTTTTCCGGAAACTGCTTTAATAAATCGACTATTGATGAACCCTCAACTGCTCCTTCCCTTTTGTCACCTCTTTACCTTATTCCTCAAAAACCAATGTATTCCTTTGGATTCACTTCAGGTCTTAATATTTCAAATTTCCGGTTTAATAATGTACTTGAATACGAAGGAGACTTACATTTTCAGGTAAATTCTGTTTCATATAGCCCTATGTATCATTTATTTGCTATTGCTAAATTCAACAATTACTTATCTATGGAAATTGGGATTAATTATGAACAAAAAGGTGGAAATTATGATAATATTACTTATTTATTGAATGAACTATTTATTCGTCTTTATAGTGAAGATGAATTCAGGGTACAGAATAATTATCTCACTATTCCTTTTACAGCCAGGTTCAGCATCGGGAACCCCATCAGGCTTAACCTGTTTGGCGGCTATTATTTCAGTTACCTGTTAAAATCAACAACAAAAACCTATAAAATGCATCAGGATTGGACTGTCAATCAGATTGTTACTACTACCAACAGATTAACATACAATTCAATTGATTATTTTAAAAAAACAGACTCGGGGATTGTTCTGGGTGGAAGCGTTCAGGTTCCCATATATAAAATCCGGTTAGGACCGACTTTCAGCCTTGTACTTGATGGTCGTTGTAATATCGGAATGGTCCCGATTGATAATTTCTCGGTTAATACCGCCGATTTCTTCGGAAAACCAGTAAATAATAATAACGAGATAAAAAATTTCAGTTATTCGATATCTGCCGGAATTATCATCTCATTGCCTGAACCTTATAATAGAATAGAATAGAAACAGATTTGAAGATTTGAAGATTTGAAAATTTAAAGATCGAATCTGCTTCTAATGCGAAAATTTAATATTCAGCTAGTTACATAGAAATAATCAAGAAATGAAAAAAATATATCTGTTTATTTTAATAACTGTTGGTTTCGTCTCTATCATTAATTTCCGTGCCATTGCAGGTAAGTTTGAAGGTGCTGACAATTGCGGGAATCCTGGATTAACATTCTTAAACTGTAATAATTTAAATATTGGATATAATGGTTTTGCTCCGTCTATATCTGGTTATCACAGGGGTGGCTCATTTTTTTGTGTAGGTGCACAGACAGGGCTAAGCATTGCGACTTTTGCAGGTGACATGAAAAATACTACCATGAAAACCGGTATCACAGGTGGTCTTATTTGTGTGTACAACTCCGACCAGGTAATTGGCGGACAGGTGGAGTTGAATTTTGTACAAACCGGTACTAAAATAAAGGCCAGTGACGTGCAGAATATCGCTGGCCTTACAACACTTTCAGAAGCAGATATTAAATATAATTTCAGTAATATTATTATGCCGATGCTGGTGAAAGCATACTTTGGCAGCAAAGTAAGGTTTTTTCTTGAAGGAGGACCTTACCTGTCAATGTTAATTGGTGCACGTGAGAAAGGTACAGATCATATGACCACTACATCCGGACTGACTGTAATATCCGATACCACAATCTCAGTAAACGCTGATGTCAAGAAAGATTTCAATAGCTTTGATTACGGGTTTGCATTAGGTTCAGGGTTATTATTTCCAATTTATAAAAACCGGGGTAGCCATAGTCCTTTCATTCTTTTCACAGTAAGGTATTACTATGGATTGACAAATATTTTAAAGCAGGATGCATTCCACGATATGAAATCAGAAAACTCTGTATTTGAAATCAAGGCCGGTATTTGTATTCCGTTATCCAAATAAAACTATTCAGACATGGACGAATATTGAAATGCCTGTCGTTACGGGCATTTCGTTTTATTTAAGTAAATCATTCAATAACCGAGATATGAGATCAGTTCTGAAAATAATCATGTTTCTTCCTTTGATTGCAATATATTCCCCTGTTGTTTTGCAAGCACAGATGGAGAATAACTGGTATGAAGATGAATCAGTGTTTGAAATCAACCGGGAACCAATGCATTCCAGTTATTTTGTATTCGAATCTGAGAAGCTGGCAATTAAGAATGACTGGCATCAATCCGGCAATTACATTGATCTGAATGGACACTGGAAATTCAAATGGGTAGAAAACCCTTCGCTTTGCGGAAACGATTTTTACAAGACTGATTACAAGGATTCAAGCTGGGATGTTTTTTCAGTACCTGAGAACTGGGAGACCAATGGATACGGTTACCCTATTTATACCAATACCCATTATGAATTTGAGCACATTTTGAAACCTGATCCTCCCCATGTGCCCCATGATTATAACCCGGCAGGTATGTACAGAAAAGAAATCAATGTACCGGAAAGCTGGCATGGAAAACAAATATTTATTCATTTCGGTGCAGTGAAATCATGTGTTTATGTATGGGTAAACGGGCAATTTGCCGGTTATGGAGAGGATAGCCGGCTTCCTTCTGAATTCAACATAACTAACTTCATTCATTCCGGGAAAAACCTGGTCAGCTTCTGTGTTTACAGATGGTGCGACGGTACTTATCTCGAATGCCAGGATATGTGGCGAATCAGCGGAGTCACCCGCGATTGTTATATGTACTCAAGATCTCCTGTTCATTTTAGTGATATTCAGATAAATGCAGGTCTGACGGATGATTATAAAACCGGAATATTAACTATATTACCTACGTTAACAACTGTAAATCCGACACCAGGACAATATACCTGTTTTTTCAGGTTAATAAAGGATGGAAAATATGTGTGGACATCTGAAATCAAACCTCCCGGGAACAATCCGGTGGTGACTGAAATCAAAGACCCTGAGCTCTGGAGTGCTGAAACACCCAATCTGTATACTTTACTCATTACTCTTTTCGACCCTGATGGAAAGACAGAAGTTATACCACAGCAGGTTGGCTTCCGGACGATTGAAATCAAAAACGGTCATCTGCTTGTAAATGGTAAAAAGATTTTAATTAAAGGTACCAACCGTCATGAAACGGATCCTGCAACCGGCCATGTGCTTTCATATGATCAGGTCGAAAAAGATGTCAGGTTGATGAAGGAATTCAATATCAATGCTGTACGAACGTCTCATTATCCAAATACTGAATATCTGTATGATTTATGCGATAAATACGGAATTTATGTCGTCGACGAGGCCAACATAGAATCACATGGAATGGGTTATAATCTTGCAGCTACCTTAGCTAATCGTCCTTCCTGGATTGCAGCCCATAAATCACGCTGTGAACGAATGGTCGAAAGAGATAAAAATCATCCTTCCATCATATACTGGAGCCTGGGAAATGAAGCCGGGAATGGTATATGTTTTTATGAATGTTATGACTGGCTGAAAAACCGCGATAAAACCAGACCTGTTCAGTATGAAAGAGCAATGACCGACCGGGATTTTCATTTTGAGTGGAACTCTGATATTATTTGCCCGATGTACCCGTCACCCGATGACATGATAAGATATGCCACCAATGATCACGATACTACCCGCCCGTTCATCATGTGCGAATATGCCCATGCCATGGGAAATTCTCTCGGGAACTTCAGGGATTACTGGGACATTATAAGGAAATACAATGTTTTCCAGGGAGGATTTATCTGGGATTTTGTAGATCAGGGATTCTATAAAGTGAAGCCTGATGGTGATACAATATTCGCCTATGGTGGTGATTGGGGACCTCCCAACGTACCGAGTGACAAGAATTTTATGTGCAATGGATTGTTCCAGCCGGACCGCAGGCCCAATCCCCATGCTTTTGAAGTAAAAAAAGTGTACCAGAATATTAATACGAGTGTTACAGATTCAGATAAAATAGCCATTCATATTTTCAATGATTTCTTCTTCAAAGATTTAAGTAATGTGTATCTTGACTGGAGCATTGTTGCAGAAGGGAAAACATTGAAAAGCGGTACAATTCAGGATATTGAAGTCCCTCCCCGCCAACAGCGAACATATTTTATAAAAAACCAGGATAATGACAATTATGCTGAAGTATTTCTGAATATTAGCTATAAATTGAAAAAGGAAGAATCTTTATTACAGGCCGGTTATGAAATTGCACGGGAACAATTTTATCTGAAAAACGAAAGAGTTAACAGGATAACAATCAAACCAGAAGGAAAAATCAATATTCATGAGAGTCCTGAATTATTCAGTTTAAGCGCCGTTGATGATGCACTGCTCGAAGTAAACAGAAAAACAGGGTTTATCGCTAAATATCAATACAGGGGACAGGATATACTTAAACCCGGATTTCAAATCAGGCCAAACTTCTGGAGAGCACCAACCGATAATGATTATGGCAGCAATATGCCTGTGGTACTGAAAGCATGGAAAAATTCCATGGACAGCCTGAAACTTAACGGAGTGACCATTGATTATGATGACCCTGAAATAATCATCATCACTGCATCTTATGATCTGCCTGTTGTTTCTTCTCAACTGACATTACAATACCATTTTTCCGGTTCCGGAGAGCTGACAGTAAAAGAAACACTTATTGCCAATAAATCGGATAAAGTTAAAATGTTACCAAAATTCGGAATGCAATTGGTACTTCCCGGAGAATTTACAGGTGTGGAATATTATGGCCGTGGACCTCATGAAAACTATCAGGATAGAAACTATAGCTCTGAAGTGGGTGTTTACAGGCAGACAGTTGCCAGTCAGTATTTTCCATATATCAGACCCCAGGAAACAGGCAATAAAACAGATATCAGATGGTACCGACTTTTTACAAAAAATGGCTTAGGAATCCGTGTCGAGTCAGATACTTTACTGAACATTACCTCGAGAAATTATCTCGATAATGACCTGGATGACGGACTGAAGAAACAACAGAGACATGCAGGTGATCTTAAACCCCGCAACATTGTACAACTTAATATTGATTACCAGCAAATGGGCCTTGCGGGTATTGATAGCTGGGGATCATTGCCCCTGAAAAAATATTGCCTACCGTTTAAAGATTATTCCTACCAATTTAAAATAACCCCATTTAATGAAAAAGTCAAAAATTGATAAACTTACTTTCATTAAATTACTTCAGATATCTCTGCCTTTTCCCGGAAAATTATTCATTATCAGAGGATTTGCCATTCTCATTTTCATTGGATTGTTCTGTTTTCAGTCTTTTGCTCAATCGCAATTTTCAATGGAAATTAACCAGGGCTGGCTGTTTCGAAAATCCGGCGAGAAAAAATGGCTGCCTGCCACCGTGCCTGGCACTGTCCACACCGACCTGTTAAATAACAAACTTATTCCCGATCCATATGCAGGCACTAATGAAAAGGATTTGCAATGGATTGAAAAAGAAGACTGGGAATATACAACTGAGTTCGATGTAGATATTAAATATCTGGATAATAATCATATATACCTGATCTTTAATGGTCTTGATACATATGCAAGTGTATATCTTAATAATTCGCTGGTCATTACCGCTGATAATATGTTCCGTACCTGGAAAACGGACGTGAAAAAACTGTTGGTAAACAAACAAAATAAACTGATAATTAAATTTAAGTCAGCTTATAATCAGGGAATTGAGGAAGCCAAGAAGCTGAAATATACTTTGCCCGGAGATGAAAAAGTGTTCACCCGCAAAGCTGCTTATCAATATGGCTGGGACTGGGGACCCAGGTTTGTAACCTGTGGCATATGGAAACCGGTCAGACTGGTTGCCTTTAATGTTGATATATTAGAGGATGTCCACATATACACAGCCAAAATTGAAAAGGGACATACAAAAATGAAAGCAATAGTTGAATTAAAGCCGGGTTATAAGGGAAATTTCAGTATCGTGATTACTGATAAATCAAGTGGAAAAGTATTGGAATCCGGGCAGAAAAATATCAATACAGGTGATAGTATTGTTTCACTTGATTTCACTGTGGATAACCCTGATCTCTGGTGGTGCAACGGTTCCGGAAAACCAAACCTGTACACATTCATTGTAGAATTAACGGATGTAAAAGGCAATAAGCAGAAAAAGGAAATCAGGACAGGGATAAGGACAATTGAGCTGAAGCAAGAATCCGGAAGTTTCTGTTTTGTTCTCAACGGAAAACCATTGTTTATTAAAGGATCCAATTACATCCCTCCAGATAATTTCCTTCCAAGGGTTACAATAGATAAATATCACAGGATCATTGATAATGCAGTTATGGCGAACATGAACATGCTGCGGGTCTGGGGCGGCGGTGTTTATGCTGATGATGATTTCCTTGATTATTGTGATGAAAAAGGTATCCTGGTCTGGCAGGATTTTATGTTTGCCTGCTCCATGTACCCTGGCGACAAGGCATTTTTTGAAAATGTAAAACAGGAAGCCACAGACAATGTAAAACGTTTGAGAAACCATCCATGCCTTGCACTTTGGTGCGGTAACAATGAGATTGATGAAGGCTGGAATAACTGGGACTGGCAGAAGCAGTACCGATATTCCAAACAGGACTCGGCCCGGATCTGGAATGATTACCTTGAACTATTCAGGAAAATACTACCAGGGGTAATCAACGATTATGACCCGACCTGTTCCTATATCAGCACCTCGCCGAAAACAGGCTGGGGACATAAGGAAAGCATGGAGGACGGTGACTCCCATTACTGGGGTGTCTGGTGGGGCATGGAACCTTTCGAAAAGTACGAGGAAAAAGTCGGACGGTTTATGAGTGAATATGGCTTCCAGGGATTCCCCGATATGCGTACCATGAAAAGCTATTGCAAACCCGAAGACACATATCTAAGCTTCGATGATAAAAAACAACCCGTCACTTCTGAGGTGATGAAAGCACATCAGAAACATCCGGCTGGTTATCAGACTATTGAAACATATATGGAAAGAGAATATAAAATTCCTGCAAAGTTTGAAGATTATGCTTATGTAAGTCAGCTGCTCCAGGCTTATGGCATTAAAAAAGCCATTGATGCCCAACGTTTCAACCAGGGTTACTGCATGGGAACTCTTTACTGGCAGTTGAATGACTGCTGGCCGGTTGTTTCGTGGTCTTCCACCGATTGTTATGACCGGTGGAAAGCCTTGCATTATTTTGTGAAAAAAGCTTACCGGGACACCTGCATTCTGTTCAGGCAAAATAAAGTTGAAAATCAGCTGGTAGTTGATTTGAATATCAACCGGTTATCTAAAACCGAAATCTCTAAATCTGAAGAAGATGAAGTCATTACAGAAAAGGAAAATATTGATGAAATGGAGGTTTCAGTGATAGATTTCTATGGAAAAGAAATCTTTAACTCAGGCCGGTTTATTAATACCAGAACTTTTGACATTAACGAACTTACAAAAGCCAAAGACCCGGCAGGACTGGTTGTAACAGCACGCTTATTTTCAGGAAAAAAAAATATTCTTGCCGATCATTGCTTCCTGGCATTACCAAAAGATTTAGTCCTGCCAAAGGTAGCCGTCAAATCATTGATTATTAATACCGGTGATGGATTCAATATAGAATTGAGTTCGGATCAACTGGCGAAAAACCTGTATTTATCCTTGGATGATAATGATGCATTTTTTAACGACAATTATTTTGACCTTTTGCCGGGGGAAAAAGTGATTGTGCATTGTAAGACAAAACTGAGTGAAGAATTAATGAATAAAGAGTTGAAATTCAAATCGCTGGCTGATTGTTACTGAGGGAATCAAGTATCAGGTATCAGGAACCAGATACTATGTAGAAATACCAATGTTCGATGCTCAGTTATCACTGATACATAGCATAAAAATACGGGAAGATTAATAAAAAATACCAAATTGGATTATTTATCATTGGAGAATTAATATTAGTCCCTATGTTTGAATTTTATTACTCAAATATTTGTTATTCTTTTTA
>JAPLDU010000101.1 GCA_026391255.1 Bacteroidia bacterium
AGAACTTGTAGATCACTTTGGGAACCGCTATGACAAATATTTATAAAATATTAGTTTTGCAGGGTTATGCCCTTCCGCCTACGGCTCCAGGGCATAACCCTGCAAAGGAGAGAATGACACACTTTTCTGAACACTCCCTGTCAGGATGGTTAGACTTAAGTTTTTCAGTTCACTTTGTTCCTGAAAATTTAGTTTCATAAATAAATAGTTAGTTATTGTCAAACTAAATCCCATCCCTCTACCGGGGTGGGATAATTCTTAATCAAAAGCATTGTCTTAATTTAAATAAAATTAAATCAATATCTTGAAAAATTAGTAAATAAAGTCAAATCGTCCATCTGTTAATTTCACAGTATCAGTGTAAATAAATGACGTATCAATAAATGTATGACTGTAAATAAATGCATTAAATTCAAATGTTCCAGAAATAATTCGATTAATGGTATCAAATTTTGTAATAATTACCTTGCCTGTTGCTATTGAATTTGTCTGGTAAGCTAAAAGCCAATTTTTTGTATTATTACAATAGTCAGCATGTGCACTGGTTCCATTATTCTCATCTGACATAATATAAGTGCCTATTCCGGAATTACTATCAAAATCATTAATTACAATATCCCAACATATATGTGATGAATATTCGGTATCCTTTATATATTTGAGCGCATTAAAATGAACAAATACATCATTAACACCAATACTTTCTGCAGGTTCATAAAAATTTCCATTTGCAATCCAAGAGCTACCATTTACGTAACATGCAAATACATTTTTGCCTTCCTGTGAAACTTCAGGTAATTTATTACTGTTAATTTCCTCATTATTTTTATTAAAATCTATTTTATTACAACCATACGATAAAAAGAAAATAAATAATAATAGTACCTTGTAGTTAACAACTATTGCTAATTTTGAATTTAAATGTTTTTTCATTTTAAAAAATTTATAAATTCCGAAAGTTACAATTAAAGATCAAAGGTAAGCATTTTTTAGGACTTTCGAATTTCCAAATATTTTTTACTTTTTTTATAAAAAATTTGAGCAGCCCAGGAATTTTGACCGGTTCAAATGTCTGAACTATGATTTACCTGATTAAATGATTTGCCTGATTTTTTTTGAGGTAAATAGGCTGTAGGCATTTAGACTGTATGGTTCAGGTAAAAAATTTGCGCAAATTTTTTAATCACTATAATCATATAAATCATAGTTCAGACAATTTATGCAAGTTCTAGTCCCATAAATATCTCGGTCTTTCTGTCTTTATTTCATTCGCTTTCTCAACTATCGCTTTTTGAATTCGTTTTGGATTATTTTCCTGATCTTCAAGTTTCATACTCATGGAAGTTCTGTTAATAATTTCTTTTGCCAATTCCATTGCCCTTTTTTCGATCATTGCTTCCAGGCTATCCTGTTTTGGAATAAACCCATACACTAATTTCAAATCGAGGCATTTACCGAATTGTCTCAAACCATTTACAGAAATGCTTCCGTTTTTTCCCCTTTCTTCAATTTCTTTAACACTTTGAGGAGTAATTCCCATCTTTTTCCCTAATTGTCTTAATGACATGCCTAATGCCTGTCTTATCGCATAAACCCATCCTGAAGAAGGAATTGACATGTCTTCTATCTTTTTGAATTGAAGAATCTTTCTGTCAATCTGTTCCAATATTATTTTTTGTTTTTTCATAAGGGTATTAGCTTAAATTATTTTGACAAAAATAAGGCTAAAGCCTGAAATTTGCAAATATTTTTCAGGTTATCGCCTTAATTTATGTTTTGATATATTTATTTATTGGGGCTGACCGGATATAGGCCTTTAGACCGTAGGAATTTCAAAATTGTCAATTGTCAATTATTTAAAACCGGAATGATGATTTACTCAGATTATCAGTGACCATCAGCGTTACGAAGTATCAGCGTTATCGGCGTTCTATTTAAATATTTGTAAACTAAACAACATTGAAAAACATTTTCAAATCCTCAAATCCTCAAATTTTCAAATTGTTCAGAAATCCGTATCCTGCCTCTGTTCTTCTTCCTGTTTCTTTTTCTCTTTCTGCTTTAACCCGCCGTTGATTTTATACGTTACACCAAAATAAAGCAGGCGGCTTTCGCGCTTACGTTTCATGTCAATGATAAAACCATCTCCGTAACGGTGCATGTTGAACTGCTGGGTATTGAAAATGTCGCTGGCGCGCAGGTTTACAGTGAGCATTCCTTTCAGAAAGTCTTTCTTCATGGCAACATCAACGTTGTATGAAGCCTGCATCGTACCCTGTATATTGACCATCGGTGCCCGGTAATTACCGATTATCTGGAAGTCAAAAAGTTTCATGATACTCATGTTTGAGTTCAGCCTTGTTGTCCAGGTATAGTTGCTGTTGGTAAGTGCAGTGCCGTCGGCAGTTCCTTCGATGATATTACGAAAATAACTGTAAGTCAGGTTGATATTCCACCATTTACGGAAGTCGGCCTGGACAACCCC
Source organism: Bacteroidia bacterium (assembly GCA_026391255.1). Taxonomy (GTDB): domain Bacteria; phylum Bacteroidota; class Bacteroidia; order Bacteroidales; family JAPLDU01; genus JAPLDU01. The sequence continues at coordinate 2,486 of JAPLDU010000101.1, forward strand.
TTCAATACCGTAGGACGTGCCTTTCGACAGGTTCATAAAGGTGGTGTACTGAGTACCCGTGGTATCCATAATAGTGTAACGTTGAATAATATGAGATATCTGGCGGTAAAAGGCTGTGATATTGAATGATGTTTTACCCCAGTACCTCTGGTAACCTGTTTCGTAGGCGTTTACATACTCAGGTGTGAGTTTCGGGTTACCATAGCTATATAATTTCGGTTGTGAACGGTCAACAAAAGGATTAAGCTGCCAGGCATTGGGACGGTTGACCCTGCGGGAATAGCTCAGTTGTACTGAATTGTTTTCATCCAGTTTATAATTAAGATGCAAAGTAGGAAAAACATTGAAATAATTATTCGTGAAAGTTGAGTCTGAAGTTTTTTGTTCCGCTCTGGTACTGGCTTCCTCAAACCTCAGTCCAAGCTGGTACTCAAGATTTGACCAGGCATCGGAATAAATCACATAAGCCGAATGAATCTGCTCATTATACACAAAATGATTGCTCATCAGGGAGTCCATGTTCCAGTCGTTCACATTGCCAAAACTGAACCCGTTATAAATATAATTGTTGTCGTTGCTCCTGATGACACTCTTGAAACCCAGGTCAATCCTGGCTTTTTCACTTAACGGGTTTGTATAATCAGCCTGGATGGTCAGTACCCGGTATTTTTCATTGGTAATGGTATTCTGCAGGTCAGGTCCGCTGTCAACCGGATTATTGTAATTATCAAAATACTGTGTACTTACATACCCGTTTTCAACATTATCGGATTTTGATAAAATAACATCGGCAGTAAGTTCTTCTCCTTTTTTCAGGAAAGTCTTTTTATAGTCAAAGTTATAATCGGTTGAATTGTTGGTATTTCTTTCTTTATTAATCGTGTTGTAAAGATACATGAGATGATACACGCTATCCTGCACGAAGCTGTGGTCAAATTCATTGTTGTTGTTACTGCCCTGTCCGTTCAGGACGGAAAAGGTGAATGAGTTGAAATCATTGAAAGAGTAATCAAAACCTGCCTTGAAATTATTTGATAATCTCTGGTTATCACTATGTCCGTCACTGGTGAGGTGGGTGATTGAATCTTTGTTTAATGAAGTTATGATGTCCGACTGCCTCGTTGTATGGGATGTGCCGGTTCTTTCGTTATAGCGCATGTCCCAGCTTCCGAAAAGATTGTAATTATTGTGGCGGAAATTAAGGTTGAGGGAACTGTTATATTTGTTCCTGGTGCCGGCAGTTACCGAGAACATCCCGTTGTATCCCTTTTCAATTTTCTTTTTCAGGATGATGTTGATAATACCTGACATACCGTCGGGGTCGTATTTGGCAGAAGGGTTTGTGATCACTTCGATCCTGTCGATGGATGAGGCTGGAATCTGGTCAAGAATGGCCGACCCGCTCAACCCCGACAAGCCTGATGGTTTGCCATCTACCAATACCGTGACATTGGTGCTTCCGCGAAGACTCACCGTTCCGTCAATATCTACCGTGACCGAGGGTACATTCTGGATTACGTCTGCCGCACTGCCCCCGGCAGTAGAAAGGTTTTTCTCTACGTTGATCACTTTCTTGTCAAGAGTGAATTCCACTAATTTTTTTTCAGCTGTCACATCGATTTCCGATAATGCCGTAGTACTGGGGGAAATACTGATCCGGCCAACGTCTTTAACCGGTATTTTCGGGTTGATCATGATGCCGGTCACCTTCTTCTTTTTATAACCTATAAAATTGACCATTGCATAATAACTGCCATACTGTATCTTTTCAAGCCTGAACTTGCCTGAATGGTCAGTAACCGTATCGGTTACAAGGGATGAATCTTTTGATTTATAAAGTGAAACAGTAGCATATTCAACAGCCTGTGTTGTTTCGGCATCGGTGACTGTTCCGGTCAGTATACCGGAGCCGTTGTTATTCGGGCCTCTGTTGCCCTGAGGGGCTTGAGCGCACAAGTGCAATCCAATGAATGCTGATAATAAAATGATAAAGATCGAACGCATTTACGAATTATGGGTTTTGTATTGATAAAAGAATATTGTATTTTTTATACCCACCCCTTTTTCACCTCCCTGCTGGCAGGAAGGGGATTGTCGCTATGCTTTATGCAATAAATCCGTTAGGTTTAATTCCCCTCCTTGCTCGCAGGGAGGGGTTAGGGGTGGGTAAAATATTTAAGATATAAAAAATTTCAAAACGAATAATAATAACGCTGCAAAGCTATATTATTTTGCCAGCATGTGCTTTTGGTAGTGTTTTAAAGCATATAACCAGAAGTAGCACAATGCAAAACCATTGATACCGGCGGATATAAGGAATGAGCCCGACAGTCCCAGGCGATCGGACAGAATGCCGCTGATAATCATTCCAAGCCCAACTCCCATATCGAATGCAGTCATGAGAGTTGAATTGGCAGCGCCACGACGGTGTGATTCAACCATATTATTGATCATTGCCTGGAAATTGGGAGAAACAACACCATTCCCAAGTCCCATGATACCGGCCGATATAAGGAAACCTGCATAGTTTTGTTCCAGCGCCAGTATCGGAAAACCAATAATAATCAGCAAAATACCTATGCTGACAATTGTTTTTGGTCCATACTTATCGAAAATCTTACCCGAAATAACCCGCGAGACAGCAATTCCAACGGCATACACTATGAAAAATATCCCCGGGTTGGCTATTCCGGTTTCTTTCCCGTAAATGGCGATAAACGAAAGTAATCCTCCATAACTGATGGTAATCATGAGTTGATTAAACGAAATGGGCAGCGATTTTTTTTCCAGGAGATTACGGAAATGAAATTTCACTTTGTGAGGCTGGTATGCAGGATATTTTATCATCAGCGCCAAAACCAGCCCGGCAAGACTGAGAGCTCCTCCCGTGATAAACATATTATTGAAATGGTCTCCTTTTGAAATCGCCAGGCCAACTACCGGACCAATGGCCATGGCTATGGTCATCGAAAGGCCATAAATCCCGATGCCTTCACCGCGTTTTGAGGGAGGAATCATATCTACTGCCAGCGTTGATCCGGAGGTAGATGTAAATCCCCATGCAAGCCCGTGAATAAATCGTAACATCAGCATAATTGCAATCGTAGTTGCCCAGATGTAGGTATTGAAAAGCAGTGAAAACAGGAACAGAGAAATGATATATATCCATTTCCTTCCGATGTTATCGCAGGCATAACCAGCAACAGGCCTGATGATGAGGGCTGCAATGGTATAAGAAGCCAGTATCAGTCCTGCTTCGCTTTTGCTGGTCTTCAACACTCTGACGATATATACCGGAAGCGTGGAGATAAGGAAATAAAAAGCGATGGCCATCAGGAAGTTGGCCAATGCAAGCATGATAAAATCACGGGTCCAGATGGACGATTCGTTGTGCCGGTGCATACAATTATTCCAATTTGAAAATTTGAAAATGTCTTTAAATCTGGCAATTAACAGATCAGAAGAATTATTGTTCCGGGGATGCTAAGGTAAATAAGCTGTAAGCTTTTAGACTGTTAGCAATCAGGTCACCTGCTTTTTATTTTCAACCAACCGGGCTTTTCGTTTTTCACAATCTGATAAACAAATCCTGCCATTAACAAACTGTTTATGGCAAGGTTAATATGGCCGGGTGCATGGCGGGACAGAATGCTTGCAACAAATATGCACATGGCAGTAAAAAAGTATTCGCCAATGGTTTTCAATTTATAATCTATCGGGAAATATTTCCTTCCATAAATATAAGATACTACCATCATCAGGAAATAACAGATGAAGGTAGCCCAGGCGGAACCTACATAACCCAGTACGGGGATAAGCAGAATATTGGCAACAATGGTAATGGCCGCCCCGAAAATGGCAATATATGCTCCGAACTTTGTCATATTATTGAGCTTGTACCAGATGGCCAGGTTGTAATAAATGCCAAGGCAGAGATTGGCAAGCAGCAGGATAGGCACTACTTTCAATCCTTCATGGTACTTTGTTCCGATGAAGTACTTCACCACGTCAATGTACAGCATGACGCCCAGGAATATAAGCAGTCCGAAGATGACAAAATATCTCATCACATCGGCATAAATATCCTTTGAATTTTTTTCTTTGGCATGTGAGAAGAAAAAAGGTTCGGCAGCATAACGGAATGCCTGGATGAACATGGTAAGCAGGATGGACAATTTATAGTTTGCCCCGTAAATACCTACCTGGCGCATGGCATCATGCGGATCAGCAACCAGATATTTCAGAAGGATACGATCGAGGGTTTCGTTGATCATTCCTGCAAAACCGGCTACCAGCAACGGAAGCGAATAGATCAGCATTTCTTTCAGCAGCTTAAGGTCGGTATCGCTCAGTTTCAGGTTCCTGAAAATATCCGGAGCCAGTATCAGCAGGGTGGCAAGACTGGCAATCAGGTTCGAGATAAATATATAGCCCACACCAATTGACGGGGAATACACCAGGTGAATGAAGGAACCGGGATGATTCTTAAGTATCCAGGGACAGAGAAGCAGGAAAAACAGGTTGGCGGCAATATTGATAAAAATGTTTACCAGCTTGAGAACCATGAAACGTATCGGCCTGTTTTGCTGGCGAAGTTTTGCAAAGGGTATGGCAGTGAATGAATCAAGACCGACAATTAGCGCCAGCCAGGTGACGTATTCCGGATGTCCCGGGTACCTGATTATATTGGCAATGGGATGCGAAAATAACCATAGAAGAACAATGAAAATCGTGGAAGAAGTAAATAATGAAGCAATGGTAGTACTGTACACCCTGTTCATTTTCTCGTTGCTGTCGGCAAAACGGAAAAAGCCGGTTTCCATGCCATAGGTCATCACGATCATCAGGAATGTAACATAGGCATAGAGCTCAGTAACAATGCCGTATTCAGCCGGCAGGAAAATATTCGTATACAGGGTCACAAGCAGCCAGTTCAGGAATCGCCCGAGAATGCTGCTCATTCCGTAAATGACCGTCTGCCCCGCCAGTTGCTTGATGGGGTTTCTGGTTGTTCCCTGGTTGGTGTTCATTGAATATTAGTCAATAGTCGTTAGTCTTAAGTTAAATGTCATGAGCGTCATGAGCGTCATGAACGTCATGAGCGTCATAAACGTCATGAGCGTAATAGGTCACATTTTCAGAGTTATGCGTTCTGTAATCGACATTCGTCCGCCAGTTGCTTAGTTCGAATGTTTCAGAGTTCCACCCTTCCACTTTGTCATGGTTTTCCATTTTCAAATTGCCACATTTTCAAATTTTCAAATTTTTTCACCCTGATACCTGATACTACTCATAATTCATCAGAAAATGCCGGATTCCCGCTTCAAAGAACTCATCCCCGACCACCGAAAAACCATTTCTCAGGTAAAAGTTAACGGCTTTATCCTGTGAATGCAGGTAAATCTTACGATTGAGCGGCTTTACATCAGACAGTACTTTATCGAGGATGATTTTTCCGATACCCTGGTTGCGATAGGCTGGGAGTACGGCAAAGCATTCAAGTTTAATTCCTTTATCAGTCTGCCTCCAGCGTGCTGTCGCAACAGCAAGATCATCCCTGAAAACAAGGTAATGACGGGCATCCTTGTCTTTCCCGTCATATTCAAGCTCGTGGCTCACACCCTGTTCAAGCACAAATACCTCGGTGCGAATTTTCCGTGCATGCTCAAACTGAATCTCCTCATCATATGCGAATGATTCTATTCTGTAATCCATTTTTTTCAATGAATCACAAAAATAGTATTTTGGATCAGAGTCAGATTTTTAATTCTGGTCGAATTATTTATTTTTACAATAAACTATTTTGAATTTTACAAGATGATTTTATGCTTTTTTTCCTTCTTACTTTTTGTCGTCACAAAAAGTAAGCAAAAAAGACTTAACGAATTGAACTCGTTCCGTCTCGTTCCTCGACTTCACTCAAACAGCAATTCGTTAATAAGGAATTTTTTATTATATGCTTCGCACCCATTTTTTTTGAAAATATTTGAAAAAAATGCCTTTCCCCATTTTCTTTATACATAAATTTGCCCATGAAAGCCCTGTGCGTAAGCCGTCCACGAACGGTGTGGAATACAACATGCACAGACCCGATAGCGTTGGCCTGTGCGAAAGTGCATGTTGTATTCTCGTTCGTGGTGCCCTTTTGCTTCTTTTGGGCATGCAAAAGAAGTTGAATATGAATTATATAACAGAATTATTTAATAATCAAAACAATTTCTAACTATTATAGTCAACATGGAAAACAAATGACAGATATTTTAAAAAAGAAAGGTTCCATTATTACTATTGTGCTTATTTGTCTGGCTCTCACCTTATACAAAATTAGCATCACGGGTAAAAAGGAAATTTCATGGGATACGTTTGGTTACTACCTATATCTGCCGGCCACATTCATACATCATGACCCAATGCTGAATAATATTGAATGGGTAAATAAAATTAACAGTAAATATGAACTGACAGGCACACTTTACATGATTTCATCAAATGACAAGGGCGAACCGATGTATTTTTTCCTGATGGGAATGGCGCTGTTCTATCTTCCTTTCTTTATCACTGGTCATTGTATCAGCTATCTCAGCGGTTATCCTGCCGATGGCTTCAGTTTGCCCTACCAGTATTCATTAGGGATCGGGATGATTATTTATACTATTCTGGGACTGATCTTCCTGAGAAAAATACTCAGGCATTATTTCGGGGAAATCACAACGGCTACTGTATTGTTATTGATTGTTTGCGGGACAAATTACATTCACCATTTGACTGTGAAAAACACAGAACCTGTGAATGTATTATTCATGTTGGTATGTATTGTGGTGTGGTGCTCCGTTAAATGGTGCGAAAGTTATAAAAACCGTTATATTTATTTCATCGGAATAGCTTCTGTGCTAATGATACTGATAAAACCCAGCGAGTTCATTGTACTATTGATTCCTGTGCTTTGGGGCATCTCTTCCTATGAATCGTTAAAAGTTAAAATTTCACATTTTTTTTCAAACTACGGTTCAGTCTTGCTGACACTGGGAATCTGCGCATTACTGGTACTTCCGCAAGTGTATTACTGGCATCATAAAACAGGGAGATGGATATTTGATTCCTATAAAAACCCGGGAGTCGGACTGGATTGGCGATCACCTCATATTGCAGATGTTTTGTTCAGTTATCGTAAAGGCTGGCTTATTTACACACCTATAATGATTTTTGCCCTTGCCGGATTTTATTCATTATTCAGACATAACAGACAGATATTCCTGGCAATTGCTTTCTATTTTGTTGTGGAATTCTATCTCGTCGCAAGCTGGACTGAATGGTGGTACGGCGCCGGATTCTCAAACCGTCCACTAATCATAGTTTACCCGGTTCTTGCGGTTTGCATGGCTTATTTACTGGAAGATATCCGTAAATCTAAAATATACCTGCAGGTGATAACAGGGTTAGTTATTTTGTGGTTTATTTTTCTGAATCAATTCCAATGGTGGCAACTAAAAAATTATATCCTCGATCCTTATCGAACAACAAAGGCATATTATTGGGCAACATTCCTGGAAACCAAACCTGACGAATCCAGGAATCCTTTATTGCTGGTCTACAGGGATTTTTCAGGTGATCAGAAATTCAAAGACAAAGATTCTTACAGGATAAGCCTGACCAAACAATATAGTTTTGATGATCTGGCTGATAAACATGTCCTGTCCGATAGTAATGGCAATAAATATTATAAACTTTTCACTGATGATGAGTATTCATATACCTTTACGAGCCGGTACAAAGATATGACAAACAAAGATCATATGTGGATCAGGGCAAGCGCTGATATCCGTACTCATGGGAGTTTTCACAGACCGTATCCCTGTTTTGTCCTGACCATGGAGAGAAAATGGGGAAGTTACGGATATTATGCGCCTGATATTTTAATCAGTGACACCTGTAATAATTGGATCACTTACCAGACTGAATATCTTACTCCTGAAATCCGGAGCCCGGAAGATATTCTCAAATGCTATATATGGAAAAGAGGAAGGGATGAATTTGATATTGATAACCTGAAACTTGAATTTTTCGAAAGAAAATGAAACATTCTATGAACCTAACCTGGACAAGTCAGAACCAAACAAGAAATCACAAATCTCAAAATACAAATAGCAAATAAATATCAATCAACAAAATGACAAATTCAAAGTAATTTGTTTCGTATTTGAAATTTTGATATTGTTAATTATTTGTTTTTTGTGATTTGTTTTTTGGAATTTTTTGCCAAAACGCGTCAAGATTTCAGAAAAAAGATACTAATATGAAAAAAACAATTTTTTTATTCTTGTTAAGCTTGTTCCTTTCCGGCTCTATCGCCCAAACGGTGGAGAACAGCTCTTATTCAACCGTTGGTTATATAAATCCTGACGGAACGGTACAGAACAGCAATTATTCGACCCTTGGTTATATCAAATCTGATGGAACCGTTCAGAATAATTCATATTCCACCATCGGTTATATCAGGCCAGACGGCACGGTGCAGAACAGTAGCTATTCCACCATCGGATATATCAGAACAGACGGTACTGTTGAGGATGCAAACTATTCGACCATCGGTTATGTCAAAAATGACGGTACGGTACAAAACAGTTCATATTCTACCATTGGTTATGCTAAAAACATTGAAATAAAGCCAGCTGCAGCAGCTATTTTCTTTTTCTTTTTCAGGCTGAATTAGTGTTAATAATTTGAAAAAGATTTCCCTTGTTCCTATTATTTCAATCCTCCTGATTCATTTTCCTAAATGACTGCCAACTGATTATCAGGCATTTTTCTTCTAATTCCCGGGATTTGATCTGATATAATTTGATATTCGTTTATATTCCTGGTGGTTACGGATAATATAATCATGAAATGATCGCTGCCATGCAAATGCAGGGATAGGTCGCGATCTGTCCCTGCATTCCAACAAATGAATATTTTTGGATACCGTGGTTTTATATGCCCCCATTAATTCGGATAATGATTTGATTTTTGTTCCCGTACGTAGCAGAAACAGGTCGCGACCATTTGACAGGGACAGGTCGCGACCTGTCCCTGCATATTAATATAACAGATCATAATTTATGACCATTGTCATATTTGTATTGAAATTAATGCAATTGCCGCAAAAATATTACCTGTTGAATCCTCTCCTGATGAACCGGATTATTTACCTTTGCAGAAAATTTGGTTAAATGTACAAAAGCAGGTACCAGGCCGCCGGACAATCAATGCTTAACCTCATTGATGAATCATTTGAAGGGATTACCCGGTTTGAAAAAATTCCCACACTGATCACACAAAATGCTGATGAAGCCTCTTTATTTGTTGCTAAAGAGATTGCGGCCACCATTCGGGCAAAACAGTCGGAAGGAAAACCCTGTGTTCTCGGACTTGCTACCGGTTCAACCCCGATCGGGGTCTACAACGAACTGGTCAGGCAACACCGGGAAGAAGGGCTTAGCTTCCGTAATGTGATCAGCTTTAACCTCGACGAGTATTATCCCATTCATCCCAATTCCCTGCAGAGTTTCAACCGTTTTATGAGGGAATACCTGTTTGATCACATTGACATTCCTCCCGAAAACATCCATATTCCTGACGGTATCCTTGGAGTGGGAGATGTGTTTCCGTTCTGCAAGCAATACGACCGGATGATTGAAGAGGCCGGCGGTATTGATCTGCAGATACTCGGTGTGGGACGGACAGGACATATTGGTTTTAATGAGCCGGGATCAGGGATCAACAGTCCGACAAGGCTGGTAACCCTCGACCACATTACGATTATGGATGCTGCCAGTGATTTTTACGGCGAGGAATATGTTCCTCTCAAAGCCATTACCATGGGTGTCGGAAGTATCCTGAAATCTAAACGGATACTACTGATGGCCTGGGGCGAGAACAAAGCTGACATTATTAAGGAAACAGTTGAAGGTCCGGTAACGGATCATATCCCGGCAAGTTATCTTCAGAAACACCCGGATACCACCATTCTTGTCGATCCTGTTTCTGCTTCCATGCTCACGCGCATGAGCACGCCCTGGCTGATTGGTAAATGCACATGGACTGACCATCTTATCAGGAAAGGGGTGATATGGCTCTGCCGCAAACTTCAGAAACCAATTCTCAAACTCACTGACCATGATTATCTTGACAACGGTATGAGCGACCTGCTTACTGAATATGGCAGTTCAAACAAGATCAATATCAAAGTATTCAATGATCTTCAGCATACTATCAGCGGCTGGCCGGGCGGTAAACCGGGAGCCGATGATTCCACGAGGCCTGAAAGGGCTCATCCTTTCCCGAAAAGAGTGCTTGTGTTCAGTCCACATCCTGATGATGATGTGATATCCATGGGTGGCACACTTGCAAGACTCGTTGACCAGAGACATGAGGTGCATACTGCCTACCAGACTAACGGCAGTATTGCGGTATTTGATGACGATGTGCTGCGATATCTTGACTTCATGGATGATGGGTCACAAATATTCAATCTGAACATTGATGTCAAACCTCTCAAGGAAAATATAGCCTGCTTTTTCAATGATAAAAAACCCGGACAGGTGGATTCTGATGAGGTACTGCACCTGAAAGCAGCTATCAGGCGAAGTGAGTCGGTGGCTTCCTGCCGCTTCATCGGTATGAAACCTGAAAATGTGCATTTCCTGAACATGCCTTTTTATGAAACCGGCACTGTAAAGAAAAAATCACTGTCAGAAAAAGATATCAGCATTATTGTTAATCTCCTCAGAAGCATCCGGCCTCACCAGATCTATGCTGCAGGCGATCTTTCCGATCCGCATGGCACACACCGTGTATGCATGGAAGCCATCCTGATAGCCCTTGATGAGCTGAAACATGAACCATGGTACAAGGATTGCCGGCTGTGGCTCTACCGCGGCGCATGGCAGGAATGGGATATTGATATGGTTGATATGGCTGTCCCCCTGAGTCCCGAAGAAGTGATGATCAAGCGCAAATCCATTTTTAAACACCAGTCCCAGAAAGACAGGCCACTCTTCCCCGGCGTTGATAACCGTGAATTCTGGCAAAGAGCCGAAGACCGTAACGGTACAACTGCAATTACTTATGACCAGCTCGGAATGGCCGAATACCAGGCAATTGAGGTGTTCGTAAGATACGCTTTGCCATTGTGACCATTCGTGATTAATTTGACGGCTTACTGTATTAATAATTCAATGTCATCTGATATTCAATTATTTATTAACAACCTCCCCCTAACCCCTCCTAAAACAGCTACTCTTTATACATAAGTCAGTATTATTCTGTTTATCAATTCTATATATCTCTCGTAATTTAATAATTATTCGCCCCCCGTTGCACAAGAGTCTCATGAGATTGCTCCGTAAAGTTCTTTTCTTCTTTTG
>JAPLDU010000150.1:0-537 GCA_026391255.1 Bacteroidia bacterium
ATCCACGGCAAAAGGCACACCATATAGGCTCCAGTGCATACCATATCGGGGAAACAAGGGATAGGGTGAAGTGTCTTTCAATTTCAGGAAGTAGTTGTTCATGTCCATTACAGACAGGTCTGTTTCCCGTGAACGTTCCAGGCAGTATTCGTAGTTGGTTTTGGTTTTTCTTTCAGGATACCTGATGCTTCAATGTATCTTTCGACGACAGTTTCATTGTCTAATCCCGACCATGTATTTTTAGCGACAGTGATCCCAAGACGGTTTACATAATTCATCATGATTTCTATTTCACTGATTGCCTTTTCTCCTGTGGCATCCCAGTCATCACCATCTGTTCCCTGAAACACATAAATATTATTATCACGTGCCAGTTGTTCCTGCAGGACGATTTTGTTCACGAGTTCATAGGCGGGATAAATATTTGTACCACCTGCCACGGCTGATTTATAGTAAGTATAAAAATCAGGAACTTCTTTGGCATCTGTATCATGTACAATAAATCTTACCATCACATTTTTCTGGTATTGGTACATC
>JAPLDU010000150.1:550-2270 GCA_026391255.1 Bacteroidia bacterium
ATCAGCCAACTGTAAATCAGGAGATGTTCGGTTACAATGATTTCCGTTGGTTTTCCCTGCATGGAACCGGAATAATCCCTGATGAAAAACACAACCGCCTGAGCCTCGAAGTCTTTTTCTCTTGAAAATATACGGAATATTTCATCTTTGGGATTGATGACAAGATTTTCGGGCGAGAAGAAATCCTCTTTGTTTATATTACCTAAAAGGATATTTGTTTCAATGATCTTTTTAAGCGTCGCTTTTTTGTCGAGTATCTGGCCAAAGCCCCTGTTTTTGTCCGTCAGGTCATACTGGAATTTGGTAAATGATCTTTTGGTGCCTTTTACCCTGATATTTGGCAATTCAAATTTTTCTGTCAACACTTTTCCCAGGTCAAACGCATCTGAAGCAACGTCATGTCCCGTGCTTTCCCCTTGTCCTGCCCCTGTGCCTTCACCTTCGCCTTCCTGCGGTTCGGCCTGCTGTTCGCCAATTACTTCTCCTTCTTCGCCCTGGCCGGAACCACCGGTTTGGTCTTCTTCGGTAATTGAGTTGTCATGGTAGAATTTGGGTTCAGTGGTGGTAGGAACAATGATGATCTGTTCTTTGTTGTCTTTGCTGGGTTTGATAAATTTTCCAATTCTGATCTTACGCGGAAATCCATCCTGTTCACGCTTTTTGTCCCTTTCAAGAAGATCTTCGAGAGATTCAAGTGATCCAGGCTTAGGCTTATCAAAATTTTTAAGCTTTTGAATTGCTTCAAAATCATTACTGTCGTATAATCCGCTTATAAAAGTTTTCTTTTTATTTTTTGACGGTAATTTATGACTGCTACGCACATCAAGTTCCTTCAGAAACCTTTGTTCATCTTCTTTTGAAAGATTCAGAGCTTTTAATTTATCTATTAATATTTGATTTTTTTTATTCATCATTCAACTGTCAGGAAGCAATATCTTGAGTTCATTTACAATTCACAATTTACAATTTACAATTTACAATTTACCATTTCAATTAGCATCATCATGCGTACAGAAATATTCGACCGTTTTCTGTGCGCAGGTAGTGCAATAACCGAGTTTGTTTACCATGGTGCCAATCATCCTGTTATAAAGTTTCTGGTTTTCTTCATTGGTACGGTTTGACAAAGCGCCGACAAGGCTGCCTGCACCGGCAATATCGGATTTTAACCTGACATCCGTCACTGCCTTGACGAGATCATTGTTATCCATGAAATTGTAAGTCGGGTCTTTGATCATTTTCTGCCCGTAGATTTTAGTAATTGTAGTACGGAAGCTTTGTTTCTGCTCAGCATTTTTCAGTCCCAGCCTTTCTTCCACGCTGTTGATAAAGGTTTCATCTATTCTTAGAGGAACCAGTCTCTTTGTCTGGGGATCCTGGTATGTCCAAATTTTGTCCGGCCCAAGGTTTTTTGCATCGATACCGATGATCATATTCACATAACTCATCACATCTTTTTCAACTGCATTCGGTTCATCCATGTAAGCATTGAAAATGGTGGTCATGACGTTCTTGCGGTACAGCTCTTTAGCAAGGCTCAGATCATTCATGTATTTGATCCTGTCATTCGGTTCCTGGACGTAATCGAGAATGACTGTTTCAATGGCTTTGAAAATATCGCCTGCATACATGCACTTACCTTCCTGGGTTTCAGAACGTTCAAGCAACACCTGTATAGCCCTGCCGAGATTCCTGTGACCAAGCCCTTTTTGTCCGAAAC
>JAPLDU010000126.1:0-2081 GCA_026391255.1 Bacteroidia bacterium
CTTTTCCTTCGAGGTAACGGTAATCACCGGATGGAGTAAGTACAGTTCCTGTCACACGATCAGCAATCTGGCTGAACACACCGATCATAACATCCTCATCAGGAGTACCGGCATTCTCGGTGATCTTCCACCGGCCGGTCACGTTGGCGGCAGCATGTTCTTTATATTCAGGGAAACGGTCGGTAATATTTTTATACCCCCTGAATTTATACTTCCTGTTGATGTCGCTCTTTCCACGGGGCCAGATATATCCGCTCACAGAATCACCCATACTGATACCTGCAATTTCTGTGTTATGCACTGGTAAAAAAATACTGAATTTATTGCCGGAATACATAATTTCCCGGGTCGTGATCCTGTCTTCGGCATTTCTTACCTCCACTGTTTCTTTTCCGTCAGCCGCAATAAAATGTCTCAGGTTTACATGAACATCCATGTCATGTTGTGTGGAATCGTCACTGATCATTAAAAGCCAGTCACCCATTGGAAAAGATGACTTCTGTGATTTTGCATTAAATCCAATTACAATCAGGAGAATAACAGGGAGTAATATTTTAAAGTATTTCATATTCAGTAAGATATATAAATAAATTTTGATAATTGATTTGATAAAATTACAGATATTTTTCTGAAAACAAGTAATAATTGCATCAGCAAAAACTGTTAGAAAATTATATCCGTATGCTAATATTGGTCTAAAATGTTCCCCCTTTTTCAAGAAGAATTTGTTTCAAGGAAGTATAAGACTATGAGTTACGATAAATGTTCAATTTTATTAGATTATCCTTTATGCTTCAAAGGTCAACAAACTCTTCAAAATTATTCTGACTTACTATTTTTGTTTCGTTGTCAGGATAAGCATTGGTGAAGGATTTTGAAAAACGATATTTTGATTTTGGATTCCATTTGAATTCATAAGCAAAAAATTTTCCATCCCGTTCTTCGACATAGTCAATCTCTTGCTGGTCGTGTGTGCGCCAGAAGAAACGGTTTGCCCAAATTGAATTATAATGAAGGTGTTTTGCCCGTTCGCTCATGAGAAAGTTTTCCCATAAACTACCGATATCCTGCCGTAACTCTGGTGTATTAAAGTTTGAAATGATAGCGTTACGAATACCGTTATCATAAAAATAAACCTTCCGGCTTGCTTTGAGTTCTTTCCTCAGATTACGGCTTAATGAACCAAGGCGAAAAATGATGAATGTTTGTTCCAGAAGATGTATATACTTTTCAACAGTGACTTTATCCAGATCGGTAATATGCCCAAGTTCATGATAAGATACCTCATTACCGAGCTGAAAAGCCAATGCCTGGAGAAGTTTAACAAGTTTTTCGGGTCTTCTGATCTGCTCCCACATGAGAATATCTTTATGCAGATAGCTGTCTGTTAACAACTTAAGAATATCGCGTTCATTTCCATTTGCATTTACCACTTCAGGATAATAACCGTAAATAAGCCTGTGTTTCAACATTCGTTTCTCTTCCATTCCTCCATGGTATTGCTTCATTTCAGAAAATGAAAAAGGAAACAGCAGAAATTCCCATTTTCGGCCGGTTAACGGTTCGTTTACCTTGTTAGCAAGCTCAAAAGACGAAGAGCCGGAAGCAATTAGTTGTACTTCCGGTATCTGATCTGTTATAAGTTTCATTTTAAGACCAATATCCCGGATTCGTTGTGCCTCATCTATCACAATTACTTTGGCGCTGCCGAGTTCAGCCCGTAAACGGGTTGATGTAGCCTGTTCAAATAATCCCTGAACATCAGGTTCGTCGCCATTCATCCATCGTACGCCAGGCACTGATTTTACCAGCTCGGTCAATAGCGTGGTTTTGCCTGTCCTTCTGGCTCCGGTCAGAATAATTGCTTTACCTTTGAACATCAGTTTCCGGATCTTTTCAGATAATATCCTTGGTATCATTTTCAGATTTTAAATATTATAATCACAAAATTAGCGTAAATATTTATATTATGATCACCAAATTATGATAATTTCTGAAAAATATAATTTCTTCGGACTTTTGAAACAAGCCCTAAATCCCGGACAGTCTATAGTCTGAAGAAACTCGCCAGTCACAAAAAA
>JAPLDU010000126.1:2133-14632 GCA_026391255.1 Bacteroidia bacterium
TTTTGAGCAGATAATCAATATTTATGAAGTGCAAACCGGGTGTTCTGATCCTTTTTAGCTGGCTGATCATACATGGCATTACAGATGTTAATGCCCAGCCGTCAGGTATATCTGTCTGTTCATCTCCCCTGAAAGGCTATATCCGCCGTATTTCAGGCGATACCATTTTGTACCGCTCGTATCGTAACGATGTAAAATGGGCTATGCTGACCCGTGTTACCACCGGGAAAATGGCAATCGAATGGGAAGCGGAAGCCCTTCCTGCTTCTTATTCGAACAATGAAGTCTGCTATACCTGGATAGCCGGCTATTCATCAGGAACAAGCTCAGGCAACCGGACATTCGATTTATATGTTAACGATGAAAAATGGTTGAGCTTTACTACCATTGCCAAATGGAAAGGAAAAGACTGGAGCATTCAGGGAAAGAATAACTCTGTACTTTCTTTCGAACTGAAAACCAAAGATCATATTGACGATGTGTACGGAAACATGTACCTGAAAATACCTGCAGCCAGCCTGAAGCCGGGAGTTCCTTTGCGCCTGAAAGTAGTAGGAGAAAATGCGGTAAGCAATGACTGGTACATGACTTTTATGTACCGCATGGAAGAGAAAGTTAAGATTAGTCCGTTACCTGCCCTGACAAGGAAGGACGGTAAAGAACAACAACTCATTGAAACCGATATTGATCATATCAATACCTCGGGTAAAGCAATGATTACTCTGGATAAATTAATCAATTATTATGACCTTAGTTTCGGTTTGAACCGCATTGAAATTCCTTATCCGGCGGTACATTCAAAAGTTGTGATACCTGTATCAGTGACCATTGACGGAAAGCTCTTCAGTAAAACAATGATCACACTGTCGCCTGTAAAAATAATCCGGTTATACATGATTCCACATTCCCATAATGATATAGGATACAGTGATTTGCAGGATACTGTGAAAAAGAAACAGATCAGGAATATTTACGACGCCATGTCGCTGATCAGAAAATCAGCATCTTATCCTCCCGAAGCCCGATTTAAATGGAATGTGGAGATATTATGGGCTGTGGATAAATTCATGGAAACTGCTTCAGATAAGGATAAGGCAGAATTTATCACTGCAGTGAAAAACGGGGATATTCAGTTGAATGCCTTATATGCCGGGGTTTTGACAGGCTTATGCAGGCCTGAGGAATTCTACCATCTGGTCAGTTATGCCCTTGAATTGAACCAAAAATACGGGTTTCATATCAACACAGCCATGGCTTCCGATATTCCCGGATTCACCTGGAATATAGTTCCGGCATTAGCCCAAAGCGGCATCAAATACTTCACAAGCGGTCCCAATTACATGCCTGGTATGCCTGATGGAGGCGACCGGGTCGGCAAGTCAAACACTGCCTGGGGCGACAAACCTTTTTACTGGCTTTCTCCGTCAGGAAAGGAAAAAGTACTTTTCTGGATGGCAGGCAAGGGTTATTCATGGTTTCATTCCTGGACGCTTGGCCGGGTTGGTGAGAATATCAAAACAGATCTCTTTGCCTATATCAATGACCTTGCAGCATCCGGTTATCCTTACGATATGGTCCAGTTACGGTATACCGTCGATAGTGATAACGGGCCAGTGGACCCAAATTTGTCTGACTTTGTGAAGAACTGGAATGAGAAATATATATCACCGGAATTCGTCATTTCAACTTCCTCTGTAATGTTCGAGAATTTCGAAAAGAAATATGGTTCAACATTACCTTCATTTTCAGGCGATCTGACCCCGTACTGGGAAGACGGAGCCTTGTCGGTCGCAGCCGAACTGGCCATGAACCGGCAGGCATCAGAACGGCTGGTCCAGGCTGAAATTCTCTTCTCCATGACCAAGCCTGATAAATATGATGAAGCCCGTTTCAATGAAGCCTGGAAAAACGTGCTGCTGTTCGACGAACATACCTTTGGTGCATGGAATTGCGTCTCTGATCCTGACAATCCTTTTGTTACAGAACAATGGAATTATAAAAGACAATTTGCCCTGAATGCCGACAGCCAGTCAAAAGATTTACTCAATGAGGCGGCTTCTTCCGGTGAAAGTTTAAAAATCAGCCCGTCTTATGAGGTAATCAACACTAACTCATGGACGCGTACCGATGTGGTAATCTTAAATTGTAATTTTTCCGGAAGTAATATTGTTGTCAAAGATGAAAATCATACGGAAGTCCCGTCACAACATTTATCTGATGGGAAAGTGGCATTTCTTGCCTCTTATGTTCCTGCTCTCGGATCAAAATTTTTTTATATTTCCAACCAGCCTCCTTCTGCAAGATCAGGAATTGATAAAATACCCGACCTGGTACTTTCAGATGGGCAGATTGTGGCTGGAATTGATTCACTTACCGGTGCCATCAGATTTCTGAGGTATCACGGGAAAAACCTGGTGAACCTCTGTGACCAGTCAGGCCTGGATGAATACCTGTACGTGCCTGGTCCTGATCCTGATAAAAAAGGGTCAGACAATGTAAATCATATTTCTGTAAAAGAAGACGGATCCGTGCTTACAACTTTTTATATCAGATCTGAAGCTCCCGGCTGCCGTAGTTTCGACAGGGAAATCACCTGCTATGGCGGCATGGGAAGATTAGATATCCGGAATATTGTTGATAAAGAAAAGATCAGGGACAAAGAATCGGTTCATTTCGGATTTCCTTTTGACTTATCGGCCGGAAAACTCAGGTACGACCTGGGCTGGGCGACAGTTCGCGCCGGAACTGATCAACTTGCAGGAGCCTGCCAGGATTTTTACTGTGCACAACGCTGGGTGGATATTTCCGATAACACTCATGGAATTACCATGACTGTTAATGAATCTCCTCTCATTGAACCGGATGGAATCACATCAGAAGTCAGAAACAACAATGGTTACCGGACATGGAAAACCGGTTTTCCAACTACATCAACCGTTTTTTCCTATGCAATGAACAATTACTGGCATACCAATTACAAAGCCGACCAGGAAGGAAAGGCAGTCTTCAGTTATTCCTTATTGCCACATGATGATTTTAATAATAGCCAGGCAACCCGTTTTGGGATTGAAAGAAGTCAGCCATTCATAGTCAGGCGTGCCTCACAGGATAATTTTATTAAAAGCCCCTTGCTTACGATAAGCGTTCCTGATGTGATCATCAGCTCAATAAAACCGGTAAATTCCGGAAGAAGCCTGCTGGTGAGGTTGTATAATACCGGCAGTCATGAGGTTGAAACAAAAATCAGTTCCGGTCAAAAGATACAGCTTTACCTGAGCGATCCAACTGAAAATAAAGGAAAGAAAATTGATATTATAAAAATACCGGTATCCGGAATAGTGACTGTTTTGATTGAGAAAGAGTGAATAAGAATTTTCTCAGATAAAAAACATTTTTATTGCTTGCCCACAAACTTGTGCCGTTTTCGGGATTGTCTTTTGCCCCGACACACTAAGCCAACCCTTATGCATAAGCCAAAGAGCAATCTTACCGACCTTTTGAATACTGTTGATAATTTTTTAAAAATACTTTAATCAATTTTGAGAAACAAGTATTATCTTTGACAAGTTTGTCAAGAAATAAATATCAAGATGCAATCGGAAAATATTGGAGAATACATAAGACAGCTTAGAGAAAAGGAAAATATGCCCCTGAGAAAGCTTGCTGCTTTGCTGGACATTGACCAGAGCACATTAAGCAAACTGGAACGTGGAGAGCGACCTGTAAACCGACAAATGCTCCCAATTATCGCTAAGACTTTTAAAATTGACGAAAAAGTATTGGTCATTATGTTTATGAGTAAACAAGTTGCTTATCAACTAGCAGACGAGAAATATGCCAAAGACATCTTAATTGCAGCAGAAGAACAAATAAAATATCAAGTTAAAAGAAAAACTAAATGAGTTCTGAACAACGGAAACAAAAATTGACTGAACTCATTGCAGAATATAATAAGTTCAAAGAACAAGGAAAACTTGATTTGACCTCTGAAGAGACAATCAGAACCTGGCTGAATGAACTATTGGCAATATTTGATTGGGATGTGCGAGACACCTCTCAAATATTACAAGAGAAAATATTATCAAAAGCGGAGAAAGAAAAACTAAAAGGAATCGGTTCGCAGAATACGCGACCCGATTACACTTTCAGAATTGCTAAAGAGAAATTAACATTTCTTGATGCAAAAGATATATCAGTAAAAATTCTTACTGATGTAGAAGCAGCATTTCAAATTAAATCATACGGATGGTCAATCATAGCTCCTTGTGCTTTTATTTCAAACTTTGAAGAATTTGCAATCTGCGATTGCACATACACACCAGAGCAAGGACAAGACCCAACATTGGGAAGATTATATTTTGCCATTGAAGATTATATTGCAAACTATGATATTTTAGAAACGCATCTGCTAAAAGAAAATATCTACAAAGGCAAACTCAATGAAATTTATTCCACTTCCTTAAAGGAAAATAAATATATTGAGAAAATTACACCAGACTTAAAATTTGCTCAACAGTTATCCGATTTTCGTTTAGTCTTAGCAGTAGACATTTTGGAAAACAATTCCAAATTCATTGGTGATAATTCCGACAACCTCAGCTACATTGCCCAAATCATAATCAATAGAGTTTTATTTATTCGTGTTTGCGAGGCACGAAAGATTGAAGAGGAAAATCTGTTGCTCTCATTTCGTGACAAAGGATTTTGGGATGCTTTCAAAAATTCATCCTACTTTGATTTTTTCAAACATTATGATGGTCCTTTGTTTGACCGAATAAAAGAGATTCACGAAATTAAAATCTCAAACGGGGTTTTTGATTCGTTACTTCAATATCTTTACTACCCTTCTCCTTATCGTTTTGATGTTATACCGACAAAACTATTAAGTGACATATATGAGATATTTCTTTCCAAAAAACTTTTAATTGATGGTGATGAAGTAAAAGACGAAATCAAAAGCGAATATCTGAAAACAAAGGGTGCAGTCAGTACACCTCAATACATTGTTCAGGAAATTATCCGACGAACAATTCCGGAAAGCAAACTTCTTGGTTTAGGAATTGAAAATATTTTCACTCAAAAAATTTTAGATATTGCTTGCGGTAGTGGCGTTTTTGCAATTGAGGCATTTGACTATATCGAAGAAATTTTCAGAGAATTATTTTTTGAATCCAATCATCCAGATTTTCGGAAATATTTTGTCGCAACTAATTCGGATCTAATTGTAAATATTTTAGGTAAGAAAGCGATCATGGACAACTGTATCTTTGGAGTTGATATTGACCCCGAAGCTGTAGAAGTTGCAAAGATGTCTTTATCTTTAAAAATTGTTGATGCTTCCGAATATCTTGAATCGTATAATGAAATAGGAATTTTTGGTAGTAAAATTCTTAATGGAATTGGCAACAACATTCGTTGTGGAAATTCATTAGTTGAATCAGATATTTTGGAAGTGTTCCCTTCGCTTGAAGAAAACGAAGAAGAACTTTTAAAGACAAATATATTTGATTGGACTGGTGAACATGGCTTTAATGAAATCTTTAAACAGAAAGGCGGTTTTGATTTCATCATTTGCAATCCACCTTATGTAGAAGTAAAGAACTACAATGTTGATTTGCCTTACATGCACCTTTACATTAAAGAAAAATTTCCTTCTTCAAAGAATGGAAAAATTGATTTGGCAATTCCTTTTATTGAAAGAGCAATCGGTTTATTGAATCCGACAGGACGGCTTGGTTTCATTGTTCAGAAAAGATTTTTCAAAACTGAATACGGCAAAAAAATCAGAGAGATAATTACCGCCTCAAATTATCTTTCATCAGTAATTGACTTTGAAACAACATCAATTTTCAAAGACAGAATTACTTATGTTGCTTTATTGCTCTTAGATAAATCTTCGCCAGAGAATTTCAGCTTCAAACTTTTCAAAGGCAATGTTGAAACACTTGCTTCCCAACTTAGAGAAACACAAACACCTGATGTTGCACCCCAACAATATTCCATTCTCTCAGCAACAGCAGTAAATGCAAACCCGTGGAGTTTTGACGACTACCAACTAATTGAAATCAAAACCAAATTAATTGAGTTCGGTTGTTTGGGTGATTATGCAAAAGTCAGAGTTGGCATTCAGGTTCTTTGGGACAAAGCATATCACATAAGACCAACTTCTGTTAAGAAAGGAATTCTCAGAGGAAAATCTCACATTGAAGAAGATTTTAAAATTGAGTTAGCCGCTTGTAGACCGCTAATCTGCAATGAAAAATTTTACCATTACAGAAATGACAAAGCAGATGTGTTTGTGATTTTTCCTTATGATGTAGTAAAGGGAGTTGTAACAGAAATTTCATTCTCTGATTTTATAAAGCGATTCCCATTAGCAGGTGATTATTTATCAAGGAATAAGGCGACCATTCAGAAGAATGTTGAAACTTGGAACGAAGCAAAACTATGGCATCTCTACACACGGGTTCAAAATCACGGAGCAACTTATCCGAAGATATTAGTTCCAATGACTGCATTGGACACATTTGCTTCACTTACTTTTTCAGACAAAACATATTGCGATAACGCCAATGTGTTTTTCATTGACACACCTGAAAAAGATGAAAACACTTTGTATGCTTTATCAGCGATTATCAATTCAACAATCTATTCAGTTTTAGCAAGATCAATTGCAAATCCACAGACAAACGGCTACTTCAAATTCAATAAACAGTTTCTTGAACCAGTTCCGTTCCCGGTTCAAGACTTTAAAGATAATTCGAAATTAAAAGCAAAACTAGCAACAGTTGCAAGCCGAATTGATGTTTTGCAAAACAGATATAAAGCATCATCACCAACTCAAAAGAGAGCATTAGCAAGATTACTTACTGCACAATGGAATTTGTTGGATGAATTGTGTTATCAGTTTTATAACTTGACTGATGACGATAAAGCATTCTTCAATGACAGAGGAAGAAATGTTGACCGAATAGAAATTCTAAACTTATAAATCATGCAGAAAGAATTCAAACATATCATTAACCAATTCAAAGAAGATGAATCTTCTTTGAACAAGATTATCGTTTCTGTATTCTTAAAAGCAAATTCTATCAAGGTAAAGAACAATGCTTTGATAAAATCATTATTGATTTCAGAAAACTCACCGCTTCACAAATATCTTGTTTATTCAACTTTCAAGTTTGGCTTTGATGATTTGATTGAAGCGTTTGAATTAGCCATACCAACTGGAGAGAAATTAATCAACGGAGCAGTTTACACTCCCAATTACATTAAGAATTTTATTGTTGAACATTCTCTGAAAAAAATTCAGAAGGAACATCAATCAGTTTTAGCAGCAGATATTGCTTGCGGTTGTGGTGCATTTCTTTTTACGATTGCAAACAAACTAAAAGCAGAAATTGAAAAAACATTTTATCAAATTTTCAAAGACAACATTTTTGGTTTAGACATCAGCGAAAGCAGCATTAAGCGAACAGAAATTCTTCTTTCAATTTTGGCGTTAGCAAACGATGAGGATAGAGAAGAATTTGTGTTTAATCTTCATTGTGCAAATTCACTTTCATTTGACTGGTTTAAGCAGGAAGAGAAAATTAAAGTCAACAATGGATTTGATTTGGTTGTAGGTAATCCGCCTTATGTGCGGGCAAAGAACATTGACAAAGCTTCAAAAACTCTTTTGTCAAATTGGGCAGTAACCAAAGCGGGGAATCCCGATTTATACATTCCGTTTTTTGAGATAGGGTTGAAGCAACTAAATGAAAATGGTGTATTGGGTTACATAACTGTAAACTCATTTTACAGAAGTGTAAATGCAAGAGAGTTGAGGAAATATTTACAGTACAAGAAATTTGATTTAAGCATTATTGATTTTGGACACGAAAAAATATTTGAAGGCAAATCGGCATACACTTGTATTTGTTTGATTTCAAAAAACCAAACAGCATCCATTTCTTTCAAGAAAGAAAACAGTAAGACACTTGTTGGCAATGGAATAAAACTATTCAGTAAGATTCCGTACAAAGACCTGAATTCAAGAAGAGGTTGGTTGCTGAATGACAGACGGGTAATTGAAAACATAAAACGAATTGAAGCAGCAGGGAAATCTTTAGGATCATCTTATAAAATCCGAAACGGAATTGCAACACTCAGCAATGACACATACATTTTTAAACCAGTTGCCGAAACCGAAAATTATTTTGTGATTGCTCATAACAGAAAGCAATATGAAATTGAAAAAGCAATTTGCCGAGATATTATCAAACCAAACATTCTAAAATATGAATATGAAATTGAATCGGTAAAAGAGAAACTGATTTATCCATACACAAATGGAATCAATTCTTTGTCATTGATGAACGAAATGCATTTGAAAACAAATTTTCCAAAAGCATACAAGTATCTTTTAGACAACAAAGAAGATTTACAAAAGAGAGATAAGGGCAATGGAGATTACGGAGCTTGGTATGCTTTCGGAAGAACACAGGCATTGTGTGATAATGGTTTCAAGTTGCTTTTCCCTTATTTGGCAAAGTCGCCACACTTTGTTTTTACCGACCATAAAGACATGTTAATTTATTGTGGTTACGCTATATTTGATGAATCACCTATTGAACTAAAAATCTTGAAACGAATCTTAGAATCCAGTGTGTTTGATTATTACATGGTGAATACAAGCAAACCATATTCAGCAGGATATTTTTCTTATGCAAAAAACTATGTAAAGAATTTCGGAATTTGTGAGTTGAATCAAAACGAAAAATATTTTTTGTCAAATGGTGCCACTCAAAGAGAAGTAAACGATTTGTTGATTGGCAAATATCAACTACAACTATAATAATTTCAATGTGAGTTTTACAAAAAAAAATCCAGACATAACAGAAGTTTGAAACAAAGTTTAAAGAAGTGTTGAAGGTTGAATAAAAAATAAAATTATGATAAATGCAGTCTCTACAAGTTTTGAAAACTATTTTAATATCTCTGATGACTTTTCAACGATTGAGATAAAAGAAAACAATGAGAAGAATAACTGTTTTATTCAACAAATAGGCAGTACAAAATTTTATAAGGGTTTTATATTATTGGATAATCCTCAAGTGAAAACTGTTTGTGAAGTACAATTCTATAAATCAAAAGTACTGGATAAATATATTCCACGTCCAACATTCAGAAAAGTTAATAAGGAAAATGTTGTCGTTGAAAGAGATTCTAAGAAGCCCGTTATAATTGGCTTTAATGACTCTACTGAAGCAGAATGTTTTTGGCGGCTTATAGGTTTCTTAAATCAATTCAAAGAAACCATTGACTTAAGTGAATTTTCAAAATCATATAAAGTCATTCACAAGGAAGGCTATTTCATAGAGTTTGAAAGTAAGACGGAAAAAGAAAAAATTGCTGACCTCATTGAATTGATTAAAGCATCAAACATCAGTGAAAAAAATTTAAAGGAAGTTGTTTTAAATACCCGAAAAAAAATAATAAATAAATTTTACAAACTACTAAAAAACGAACCAACAAAAGGTTCTACACCTATTGAGATTTACAGAACCTTCTTTAAAATTAAAACTGATGGTGATGAAATAGTTTGGCATCACTTTTTAAAAGAACATGATTGGATATTGGGTTTAAATGTTGATATAAAATTTATCCGTGAGTTTGTTCATCAGGTTGACTTGGGAATTACCAATACAAAAGGAACAGGAAGCCCAGAAGGCGACATTTTAGGAATATCTAATTATACTATTTTGATTGAGTTGAAAACAGCAGCCACAAATATTTTCAAGTTGGTGAAAAAAAGTGGTGATGGTTCAAGAGCAAACACATGGGCTTTTTCTCCTGATTTTATAAATGGAATCAGTCAATGTTTAGGACAAAAGTTTGACTGGGATATAAGCCATCTTAGCAAATCCTTTCTTGACAGTGATAAAAAAATTATAAACCAAATTGAGAATAGAACACTTGATACGAAAATTGTTTTTATCATTGGAAATAGAAACCATGAATTCCCACATAATACAGACCCGAATTGTATTTTAAAAAGTGAAACATTTGAACGATTCAGAAGAAACAGAAGAAACATTGATATAATAACCTTTGATGAATTATTTGAAAGAGCATATCACATAGTATTTGAAGAAAAGATTGATAAAAACTGGTGGAATAATGCTGATTTTAAAATTGAAATTTAACTGATAATTGAAATGTTTGCTCACAAAAGCATACACATATTGCAGACGCCAAAGCACAACCCAATGACAAACAAAAATAATATTATAATAATAAAAAAATTAAGAAAAATATTAATTTAACAGGGAGTCGCTCTGAAATCAGCAAATGAAAGCAACACGCAAACCAATTTCTCTTATTGAAAAACTAATCCTGTATTTTGTCGGACTTTCCCTCTTTGCAATCTCCCTGTTGTCAACCATTTCATATTATCAGGTCAAACGCGGTATTATTTCAAGGACATTAAACCAACTCAATTCGGTAAGGACGGTTAAAAAGAAACAAGTCGTTTCCTTTTTTACCGACCGGGAAAATGAGTTACAGGCAATTGCACGGCTACCTGAAATACAGAATATTGCAAAAAGATTATGCAAGCCTGGCGGAAGCGATACAACATCCATTATGAACGACAGCAAGCTTGACCATTTGTTACTCAATATATTATTTTCTTCCAGCTATTTTTCAAAGATCAGGATTTGCGGTAATAATGGATTGTCGCTGGAAATATCAGGTAACAGAGAGAAATACAAAGAAAAAAACTGGAAGAAAATTGTATCCGGTAATGATTATTCTTCTGAATTCATGAATGAAATAGCTCACAATAAAGGAATTGTGTTAATAGATTCAGCAGTTTCATCCGAAAAGGAATACAGGCTCATTGCAGGTTTGGGGCTCGAAATCGGTGAAGACAACACGGGTGCTGTATTGATATGCGAAATCCCAATGGATCCGGTCATTTCAATGATGTATGCCATCGATCCCCAGAACGGTTTGGGAATTTCAGGTGAATCCTACCTGGTGGGCAGGGATTTCAAAATGAGGACTCCATCAAGGTTTATCAATAATTCTGTTATGTCGGTAATAGCAAAAACAGCCGGTGTTACCGAAGCATTCCGGAATATCTGCGATGCAAAGATCATCAGGGATTACCGTAATATTGAAGTGTTAAGTTCATTCGACAGGATTCATTATAAAAATATTGACTGGGCAATCCTGGCAGAAATTGATTTTTCAGAAGCCATGGTTCCTGTCAGACAATTAAGAGACAGTATTTTACTGATAACCCTGTTTATCTCGACCCTGGTTTTTTTTGTTACCCTATTGATCTCGCGGTCAATAACCAGGCCGTTGACCGGACTCAGGAATGCTGTTTCACTGATGGAACAGGGTAAGTACAATTTTGATTTTAATGTTAAATCAAATGATGAAATAGGAGCATTGACCCAGGCATTTAATAACATGGCACTGCGGATCAGGACCCAGACAGGTGAATTGATCGAACGTGAAGAAAGGCTTTGTCATTTCTACGAAGCAACAAAAGATGGCATCGTCTTGCATGATAATGGAACACCTGTCCTCGTGAATCATGCATTATCAGACCTGACCGGATATTCAGTGGGTGGGTTAATGAAGATGAATGTAAACGAATTTGTAAAACTGAGACCTGATCTGCTCCACAGAAATTATGACACAGTGGCGTACGGCCATGAACGTAAAACATTTGATGTGGAAGTGCAGGAAAACCCGATCGAATTCAAAGGGAAAATGATCAGGGCAGTAGTGATCAGGGATATCACCCTCAGAAAAAACATGGAAAAAGAATTAAACGTTGAGAGAAATAAAAGCCTGAGATCTGTGATTGATGGCCAGGAAAACGAGAGGCAGCGTTTTTCGAGGGAACTCCACGATGGTATTGGTCAATCGCTGATTGCACTTAAACTGAAACTTGAAAATATGAGGTTTCGGAATGATAAAAACCATGAAGATCTTGTTGGGGAATTGAAATTAAATCTGGATGACCTGATTGACGAGATCAGGAGAATTTCAAACAATCTGCTTCCGGCTGTACTTAAAGAGCTGGGACTGATCATCGCATTAAAAAAACTATGTAAAGAAACGGCTGTGTTAACACACAAAAAGCTTACTTTTACCGACAACATTATCAACACGTCTTTTAATGACACCACAAATATTTACATTTACCGTATCGCCCAGGAAGCGCTGAATAATGCCGTAAAACATTCAAATGCTGGTGAGATTACAATTGAACTGACAGAAGAAGATTGTTGCATCACTCTGATTATCTGTGATGATGGAATCGGATTCTCAACGGAAGATCTTCAACGCAAACTGGGAAGAGGATTTCATAATATTCATGAGCGTGCATCACTCATGAACGGACGCCTTGAAATAAATTCTGACAATGGTAAAGGAACCTGTGTCAGATTAACAGTTCCGAAATCGGAATCTTTATACATGACATATTCTGCAGAGA
>JAPLDU010000126.1:14672-40789 GCA_026391255.1 Bacteroidia bacterium
ATCAGGATATTATTGGCTGATGATCATCAGATTGTAAGAGATGGTATTAAGTCTTTGCTTGGGAATCTTGAAAATCTTGAAGTGGTTTCCGAAGCAGGAAACAGTCGTGAAGTACTGAAGATTTTCGAAACAGAGGTTCCCGATATTGCCATTCTTGATATTTCAATGCCCGATATGTCTGGCATCGAACTTACCCGTCTGCTCAAAGCAAAGTATCCTGATGTTAAGATTCTGATCCTGTCAATGTATAATGATGATGAATTTGTGATAAATGCCATAAAAGCCGGTGCCGATGGCTACCTCCCAAAAAATTCCGGCCTGCCGGAATTGTCAGAAGCAATCTGCTCTATCATCGAAGGACAGGAATTTTTCAGTAAAACGCTTACTGATTCCTTCTTTAAGAGTTATGTGAAAAAAGTCAGGGACAACCCATTGGATTCCATACAATTACTTTCAAAACGAGAAATTGAAATCCTGAAAATGTGTGCTGAAGGATTTATTAACAAGGAGATAGCCGACAAACTATTTATCAGTATCCGGACGGTAGAATCACATAAAAATCATATCATGCAGAAACTGGAATTAAAAACCACAGCAGATATGATCAGGTTTGCCATAAAAAACAAGATCGTGAATCTCTGACTTCCGTTTCCTCTGTCATTCAAAAAAAGTCAGTCCTGATCACATACTTGGTCAGATAATGACTATCTTATTTCTGAAATCTTGACGCGCTTTGGCAAAAAATTCCAAAAGACAAATCACAAAAAACAAATAAGAAACAATATCGAAATCTCAAATACGAAACAAACTACTTTGAATTTGTTATTTTGTTGATTGATATTTATTTGTCATTTGTATTTTGAGATTTGTGATTTCTTTTTTGGTTCTGGCTTGTCCAGGTTGGTACTAAGACAAGGACTAAGATTAAAAAACCATCTGTAATTTCCGTAAAATACCTAAAAGAATCTGGTTTTTACTTACAAATTAACTTCTTGTTGAAAAATACATTTGTCCCCAAATGAATGTATGAACAAAATTTATATCTTCCCTTTGATCGTTGTCTTATTATTCCTTTCCGGCAGGACACCGGCACAGGATGGTCAAAAAGCAGAAATAAAGATATCCGCCGATCTTGTTAATAATTTTATCTTCAGAGGATGTCCGGGTTATTCATCGCTTGCAGACCAGAATGTCATGTCAATGAATATTCAGCCGAATCTTGCATTTAAATACAAAAATCTTGAAATTGGTTCATGGGGATCTTCTGATTTTACAGGATCATACAAAGAAGTTGATCTGTACGCAACATATGCTGCCGGCAATATTAGTTTTACCTTTACCGATTACTACTGGGACCTGAGCTGGCTTAATAAACATTACTTTGATTACCACAATAATACGACCGGGCATATTTTTGAAGGCGCCATAGCTTACAAATCTGAAAAATGCCCGCTAAGCCTGTTGGTGGCAACTATGCTTTATGGCGCCGATAAACAATATACCAATCCGTCGGAAAATAATTATTCGACCTATATTGAATTAGGATACCCTGTTAAAATCAATAATAATCAGAAATTGGATTTGTTTCTGGGCTGCACTCCATTTGATGGTTTTTATGGCGATGGATACGGAGGGGTCACATCGTTCGGAATTGTCAATGCCGGTATCACCGGAAGCAAAATCATCAGGGTGTCTGAAACGACTGAGATACCGGTAAAAGCATCCTTGATTACCAATCCAATGCATGAAAAAATATATCTGGTTTTTGGAATAACATTATAAATTATTATTAATCAATTAATTTAAAAAAATATGTTAGAAACAGGTTCAACCGGTTTTATGCTGCTAGCCTGCAGTCTTGTCATGCTGATGACACCGGGTCTTGCGTTTTTTTACGGCGGACTGGCCACGAAAAGAAACATACTGGGAATCATGATCCAGAGTTTTACTTCTCTTGGCTGGACAACAGTTCTGTGGTTTGCATTCGGTTATTCCTTGTGCTTCAGTGGTGGAGCGGGTGGCATTCTCGGTAACCTGGATAAAGCATTCCTGCATGGCGTCACAGTTGATTCCATGTATAGCAATGGAAAAATTCCTGAGATTGTATTCATTGCTTACCAGATGATGTTTGCAATCATCACTCCTGCACTTATCACAGGGGCGTTTGTAAACAGGGTGACTTTTAAAGCGTATATCATATTCCTGACGGTCTGGCAGATATTTGTTTATTATCCGTTCGTTCATATGATATGGGGCGGTGGTCTCCTTGCTCAGTGGGGAGTTCTTGATTTTGCAGGTGGTATGGTTGTTCATGCTACTGCTGGTTTTGCTGCTCTTGCTTCAGTATTTTATGTTGGAGCCAGAACAGACAAAAACTCAACCCCAAACAGTATCCCTTTGGTTGCAATCGGAAGCGGCCTGCTCTGGTTTGGCTGGTATGGATTCAATGCCGGCAGTGAAGTGGCTGTAGACAAAGTTACTGCTGTTGCATTTCTGAATACAGATGTAGCGGCATCTTTTGCTACCGTGGCATGGGTTATCATAGAATGGATCAGGGAGAAAAAACCAAAATTCGTCGGGCTACTTACCGGTTCAATAGCGGGCCTGGCAACCATTACACCCTGTGCCGGGTTCGTTCCGTTATGGGCCGCGGCACTGATTGGTACTGTGGCCGGACTTGTCTGTTACTTTGCTGTGCAGTTAAAAAACAGGATGAAATGGGATGACGCACTCGATGTATGGGGTGTACATGGGATCGGAGGACTGCTAGGAACTATCTGCCTTGGAATATTCGCTTCTAAAATGATCAACCAGGGAGGTGCCAACGGATTATTTTACGGCGGAAGTACCTTCTTCTTCAAACAAGTGATCGCTGCTTTGGCCGCTTCAGCCTATGCTTTTATTTTTACTTATATTATGCTGATAATTATCAATTATATAACACCAGTAAGAGTCCCCGAAGAAATAGAGAAATCCGGATTGGATATTGGGTACCACGGAGAAAAAGCATACGACGAAGGTAGCCTGTAGTGTTTTGAAATTCATTGATAATCTATGATACAACGATTTCAATACACTAATTTATTCATGAGACTAAATTTTCAGGAACAAAGTGAACTGAAAATTTTAGTCGAATCATCCCGACAAAGTCGGAGTGTAAATACTCCGTAGCTCTGCTGCGGAACTTTGGGTCCAGGGCTTGCCCTGGGGTACATACCCGTGATTACATAGTCCGGACTACGATTTCTGAAATACCAGTCATTCAGAATAAAATATGAATTAATTCCAACAAAGGCAGCGACCATTTACTGATCTGCTGCCTTTTCGTTTATTATTAGCATCCACCACCATAAAGGGACTGCATACAATGGCACCAATTTGTATATGCAATGGTCCAGGAATTATAATAGTTCATAATTGCATCCGCTGCCATGGCGATGCCAATATATGGATTGATCAAAAATGCATCTGATGCTTTTGACATATTTATGATAAAATTAACTGCAGCTATATCAAGAGCCAGGTTATATGCATCGGTGCATGGAAGTGAGTCAGGCAAATTACCGTTGCCGGGAAGGGGCGGAAATTGAAAGCCAAGATTTTGCAAAACAATAAATACATGGTTGGTAAAATCAGGAGTCCACTGCTCCGCGGGAGTTGACAACGCTTCAAGAATCACCGGGTTGTTCAGAAACTGATCAAAGTTGACATGCTGCAATAATTTCATCAGGCTGTCTCTCACGAATTTCTCCATCGCATCTTTACCAGAGTGCTCCAACAGACTGAAATTATTGTTCACTACCTGCAAAAATTCCGCCAGCATAGCGCCATTCTTGTCATTCACGCATCCCGGCTGATAATTGAACTCTGCGATCCCTTCTTTCACAGGTTTATGTGTCACGTACCCGGGACCATTTTCTTTGCTGCATGAAAATGCAATCAAAACGATAATTATGATAGCTGATTTTTTCATTGAATTATTTGTTAAAGGATTATTGACTTATTCCTACTCTTTTATTTAGCCTGGATTTTCGGTAATCTCCAGTTTGAACTTTCTGCACAGAAATTTAAGAGGAATCAATATTTTTCATGTTTGATTAATTAAAAATGTGACAAATATTAAATGACGATCATGATCTTTCCATATTAATTTCAATATTGACTTTCCCTTTTTCCGGAATGAAATACTGTTGCCGAAACTTAGCATATCCTCTCCGGTCGCATACTAGGTCCAGGTTTCCGGGCGGCAGTTTTAAAAATCTGAAATTTCCTTTAATGGTAGAGCGTCTTCTAAGTGATAAAGCCTCAATACTTACCCTGACATTACGCAGGGGTTCTTTACTCCAGTTTTCAATGATTTTTCCGGTCAATATGCATTCATGTCCTTGAGAATGACTGATCTTGCGCACCTTTGTATATTGCTGATAAAACTCAGGATTCTGTTCGCGGTATTTTACCATATTATGATCAATGCGCTTTTGCAAAACAAAATCCGATTCGCTAATTAACAGACCTATGTTGTGATTTGTCGCCTTTCTTCTTACGGTAATTGCTTTGATATCGTCAAGACTTCCCTTATAAGAAAATATCAGTTGCTCCAACTCTTTCATACCAGATTCACCGAGATTGCTGTAATTAAGAATCTGCTTCTTACTGGCCAGTTCCAGCAACTTCTGACAAACAGGGGCAAGCTCGTCATTTTTCAGCCTTTTGAATTTAGTCTCTGTCCACGTGGCCATTTGATAAAGCTCATCATTCCCGGTTGCTGCAGCATAGGATAAGATACAGCTTGCAAGATGAAAGAATCTTTCCGTCAGTTTTCTCCTGATTTCTGTTTTACGGTTGCTGAATTCTATGAAATTACAGTGAATATCTTCCATCAGACAATCAAGAGTATTCAGTTTACTATCAAATACATTGATTGATTCTTCCAGAACCGGATCGCTGAGCCATTCTGTTGAATATTGTACGAAGATGTTTCTAACGGCCTTATACATCGAAACCTTATCGGATTCCCGTGAATTCATGTCCCAGAATTTAGTTAAATATAAAATCGGATAGTTAATCTTTGCTGGTGTAAAGATACAAATGCTAAAAGAAAATTATTCCGGATTTTTCAAATATTTTCATCAAAATTCAAATGTTTGATAACCGGAAAACAGAAGATAAATCTAAAAATTACTGCTTAGATAATTCATTGACAATTAAATAGTAAAAACGACAAATTTGTTGTAATAAATAATAAATATTCCGGGATTATTTTATCCTTGTTAAACGACTTTCTAAATTCTCATTTGAACATCATTCATTAATATAATTTGAAAGTTAAATGCAGATATGTATTGCAGATATTAAGCCAATAAAATCGAATGTTTTAATGAATGGTTTCTTTGATTGAATTCAATTTAAATTATTCCAAGCCATGTATTTTCAGATCTTATTTAGGTATATTCAGCATCATCCTCCTTTTCTTTTGTCAGCTAATTTCAATAGTTTGTTTCCATATTGATAATCAAATAGTCTTTCATTTGAAAATATTTCGGCCGGTTCAGCTATTTTTGCATTAATCAAATTCTATTTCAATTGAATCATATGCTATTTATATTACTGCCAGGCCTGGTTTTGTCTCTTGAGGCATATTGCCAGACAGAAATTTCAAGGTTTCCCACGAACAAAGTTTTGCCTTCTGAACAACAGGTCAGTTACCAGGAGATGGAAGTAATCGGCTTCCTGCACTTTAACATGAATACTTTTACAGGTAAAGAATGGGGCAACGGAGATGAAGATCCTGCACTGTTCAATCCTACGGCGCTGGACGCAGAACAATGGGTCAAGGTAGCCAGGGATGCAGGAATGAAGGAACTTATTCTCACAGCCAAGCACCATGATGGCTTTTGCCTCTGGCCCAGCCGGTACACTGAACATTCCATTAAAAACAGCCCGTATAAAAACGGGAAGGGTGATATTGTGAAGGAATTCACGGATGCCTGCCGCAAATACGGATTGAAAGCGGGAATTTATCTTTCGCCCTGGGACCGGAACAACTCTGAATACGGTAAGCCTGGATACATCAGTTATTACCGCAACCAGCTTACCGAATTACTGACCAATTATGGTACTATTTCAGAGATATGGTTCGACGGGGCTAACGGCGGTACAGGCTATTATGGCGGAGCCAACGAAGAACGCAGGATTGATGCAAAAACTTATTATGGATGGGATTCGACCATCAAACTTGTTAAGAATCTGCAACCCGGCATTCTTGTTTTTTCAGATGCAGGACCAGATATTCACTGGATTGGGAACGAGAATGGTTCAGTCGGTGAGACTTTCTGGTCGACCATCAATAATGATCACCTGGTGATAGGGGCATCCGACATGGCCTACCTCAACAGTGGCGATCAGGCCGGAAATAAATGGATATGCGGGGAGTGCGATGTATCAATCCGGCCAGGCTGGTTCTATCATCCGGAAGAAGATTCACTGGTCAAAACTCCGGAAAACCTGGCAGACCTGTATTACAAATCAGTGGGAAGAAATGCAGTATTACTTTTGAATGTGCCACCGGATAAGCAGGGATTAATTGCAGATAATGATATTAAAGCTTTACAAAAATTCCGATCCATTCTGAATGAAACATTTAAGACCAACTTTGCTTCAGGCAGGCAAGCACAGGCTTCCAGCACATGGAATGATGATAAGCAATATTCCGCATCAAATATTCTCGATAACAATATCAATACATTCTGGGCAGCAGGCAAAAATGCTGACTCTGTTGAAATCTCCATTGATCTTGGTAAACCTGTGATCTTCGACCGGATCCTGATAAGTGAACCTGTCCCTTACGGACAAAGGATCGCCGAATTCAGAATTGAGGCTGAGATAAATGGTAAATGGACTGAACTATGCAGAGGCACAACAATTGGCTTTAAGCGACTACTCAGAATCAATCCTGTGAATGCAGGCAAAGTGAAGATCATTATTAAAAAGGCAAATAACATTCCGGCCCTCTCGGAATTCGGGCTCTTTAAAGCTTCTGTTTATGAAAAGCCAGTGGAACGCTGATGACGCTGATTTTTATGATTAAATAAGATTTTTCTGGTTTGAGAATACTTTATTTGTTTTTCCTGCCGGCCAGCACACAGGTTTTCTTTATCCGGGAAACATTTCCGGCAAGGTCATAAACTTCTATGTATATCAGGTAAATACCCATCCTTACCATTCTTGCTGAATTGTCGAGCCCATCCCAGTTGAAACTGCCTGATACGCCAAGCATTTCAGTTTTGACCAGGTTGCGGATGACCCTTCCTCTGGCATCAAAAATTATGATGCTGCCTATATGCCCCGGAACAGAAAAATGATAGCTGATGGTTAAGTAATCATCCTTCCCGTCATTATCCGGTGAAAATACTTCCGGTGAAACAGTAAAATCATCTGTCCCCGGCTGTTCATCCGAATATTGGGAATTTTTATAGCCCGGTGTTGCAAAGCCTGCTGTTTCGGCTGCCGAATGCCAGTTAGTCTTCAGGTTGGTCGCGCTGTTAAAATTTACCCTTTCCAATGACACACCTTCCACATCATTCAGGAGGGCAAAATGCATGTTGCTGTTATACGAAAAATCATCAATTACAGTCTGGTCACGCTTCACAATAACAACCCTGCCGGAATCGTTGTTGTAAGAAGGCATCGAATTCATTTTTATGAATGCGGCCGGATTTTCAGTAAAATATTGTTCTCTGACCTTATCCGGATCTACCGTCAGAACCAGGTATGTTCCGGGAAACATAAGGTAGTCTTCGTCAGGAATAGTATCGGTTTCCAGGCCGGATGAACTGACGGAACCAATCATGATCTCATCCAGATCAACGGTTTTGGCTGAACGGTTGTATATTTCCACGAAATCAACCCCGTCAGCTTTCGGGTTGAACAGTATCTCATTGATAATAATGTCTGAAGGTGCGATATGTGCGGGTTCTGAAAAGCTTGCGGTATCATGGTTTTCAATAATATTACCTGCACAATCTTCCAGCAGATGATCAAGAGTCACAGTATATTTAACTGTTTCACTGAAAGTCTTTTTGAATACCAGGATGATATTTTGATATTCCGGCCCACATGCAATCAGGGAATCAGGACTGCCGGCTCCCTTGTTTACCTTGTAAATGAATGTATTCAGAATTGATGTACTGTCTAATGGTTCATCAAAGTAAAGTTTGGCAGAATGATTTGATAACCAGGATGCTCTGACAAGAGCCGGTGGTTTAATATCAGGATTGGATGCAAACACTGAGTTGATCTTTCCCGGTGTGCCTCCTTCCGGATCGTTGGATGCTTCCCAGTTTTCACTGCCACCACATGGATTGGAAGGATCGATCAGTTCCAGTGACCAGCCACCGTGATCTTTGGCAGGATCACCGTACCAGCCTGAAGAATAATTCACCGAGGAAACAACCCTGCCTGATTTGTCTCTCAAAGTAATCTGTTTGCCATTGATCGTAAGCGCCGTCGGACTGATCAGGCCGAGGCACTGCCCGTATGAAGCGAGTGCGGTAACCGCAGCAGGACTGGTAATAATATAATAATTTCCTGCCTGAATGATGACAAATGGAAAAACCGCCACATTCTCTCCTATGGTCAATGTCCAGTCTTTCAGGCTGATATCATATTCTGAATGATTGTACAATTCGAGATAATCATACTCCGGCAAACCAACACCTGGATCAGGATCAGCCATGATCTCGTTGATGAGTACATCAAATTCACGTGGAACATACCAGGTGAATTGGGTGGTTATCTGGTCATTAACATTATTGCAAACATCGCTGATATGAGATATGCTGAGTGAAATCTCTTTTTTCTCCGGAAAACTTTTGGAAAACGAAAGTAAAATCATGTCCTGATTGTTTCCCTGGATGCTAGCAGAATATGGACTTCCCACATTACTTTCAGCTACAAAAGCGGAAGTATCACTTACTGAACCCGCTCCCAGGCTTTCATTAAAGTACAGAATAAGATGGTTGGCATAGCAGACCTCCACTGCCAGCAGAGAAGGTGGAGTATTGTCCATATTTGCCGACATTACGGAATTCTGCTGCCCCGGACTTCCTCCCTGTGAATTTACCGAAGCTCTCCAATTGGTGATACCGCTGCAGTTGTTTAACGGGTCGATCTTTTCCAATGACCAGCCCCCATCCTGCTTCAGAGGATCCTGGTACCATTGGTCAGTATAACTTACAGTCGATATGGTTACACCGCTGCTGTCAGTGATGGTAATTGTCTGCCCTGCATTTGTGAGTGAAGGAGATGCCGGAATTCCAAGGCTATTTCCATATGCTGAAAAATCAGAAACCGCCGAGGTCGAACATAAAACAAGGTAACTCCCTGCATTCATCACAACATCGGGAATTTCTTTAGTTGAAGAGCCCACCTTCAGCTTCCACCCGGCAAGAGTAAGATCATAAGACGAAGCATTAAATAGTTCAATGTATTCAAAATCAGGAAGATCAACAACAGGATCAGGATCTGCCATGATCTCGTTAATTACAATATCGTAAGGCTGAGGTAAATAATAAGAAAATGAAAGAATAGTATCCTGCATCACATTTCCACTTAAATCGTCTATGCCATGAATAGTAAGCGAATAAGTCAATTCCATTTGGAAAGACGTTTGAAATTCTAATTGAACGCAGGACAGATCGGCAGAATCCCGCACTACCGACAGGGGATTTCCCATTCCATTATTAAGGAAATAATTTGATGTTAATTCAGAATTCGTTTGCCCGACCGGTTCAGAGAAGCGGAGGACAACCTTTTTGGCTGGAATTACAGTTATCTGTTGAATTACCGGAGGCTGAAGATCAACAATGATATGGCTTACGGAGATATCGTCGAAAAAAAATCTGCATGCATTTGAACTGGTGTATTTGCAAAAGATACCGAAATACAACGAATTAACCCAGGTCAGATCAGTCACTGATCCTTCTGGCTGAAAGTTGTTATTTCCCGTGACAGATGAATATAATTGCCAGAGGCCGGAACTATGACGAATGACTTTTATTTTCAGCGTATTTGAAGATGCAGCACAATGCCCGTCAATGCCGTCAATGATTTTTACAACGGAAGTGCCGTCCTGCCTGAACAGGTCGACGCTGTCAAACGATCCGTTTTCTCCCATCTGCACAAAATAACCGTGGAGCGGCAGTTTCAGGTTGTCCATGTCGGAAATTAAGTAAACACGAACCAGGTTGTTATTTGATGGTGAAAATGAAAGCTTAAGCCAGAAACTCCATTCCGCACTGTCAGTTAACTGGCTGGCGGTGACCAGGCATGAAGTATCAGATTCACCTGATGGTGGGGCAATTGTCTGATTTAATTGTAATTGCAGGCTATTGTTTACCGTGAATTCCGTGATATCCCCCGTCCATTGAGGATTATAAAGGAAATCGCCATCGGAAAAATCATCGCTGAACTGGCAATAAGAGATCAGAGGAGCTATGATTAATATGAGCAAAATATTTGTTTTCATACCATAAGTGGCCAGGTTAATTTGAAAATGAGACAATTTGAAAATTTGAAAATGCTTTCAACTTCGGCAATTATCTATATGCAATGTTTGATTATGATTGTGGCATTGTATTATGCTTACGCCCTTTCAGGGCTGATTATTATTTATAATTGATTACATTTATCACAGGACGTTGCCCTGTGTTGTTGCTATTGCCCTTTCAGGGCGGATTAGTATATTGATTCCTTATATCACAGGACGTCGCCCTGGTTTCACAGGACGTTGCCCTGTGTTGTTATAATTGCCCTGAAAGGGCATAATCAATAGCACGGGGCAACGTCCTATGTATATTGAATAGACGTTATCCAAGCCCTGAAAGGGCGCCAGCCTAATCCCAAACATACCCCTCATCATATTCTACATTATTATTTTTTAGAAAAAGCCTGAATTCATTCTGAAAACTCTTATGTTCATGATGTTCATGTTGTTTTTGAATATAATCAATTACCTTTTCGGTTTCTGAAGGGTTAACTGAAAATATTCCGTATCCATCTTGCCAGTAGAAACGGGAATATCTCATGTCTTTTGTTTTGATCCATTTGGATGATTGCTTCTTTAATTCTTCAAGTAGTTTCATCTGAGTAATTTTACGCGATAAAAGACACAAAACATGAACATGTTCTTTATATCCTCCGATTCTGACGGGATTACATCCT
Source organism: Bacteroidia bacterium (assembly GCA_026391255.1). Classification (GTDB taxonomy): domain Bacteria; phylum Bacteroidota; class Bacteroidia; order Bacteroidales; family JAPLDU01; genus JAPLDU01. Next base: position 25,893 of record JAPLDU010000126.1, read on the forward strand.
AATCTTTTGCAAATACCTCCCAAATATTCATGCAATGAGGCTTCAATGCTATCATCTATGAAATGTTTCCTGTTTTTTGTACTAAATATTATGTGTACATAAACTTTTGATAATGATTGTGGCATCGTTTTATTTTATTAATTCCATATTTCTCCGGGCGTTGCTCTTGTTTCACAGGGCATTGCCCCGTGCTATTGCTATTGCCCTTTCAGGGCATAATTATTCCATATTTATTTCATGATATTTTCCCTTTCGGTTAAAGCAAGGAGTTGATTTTTTATAATTTTGCTGATATCTCCTTTCGCAATTTATTATTAATGTGAATGATATATGAAACATCATCTTTTTACATTACTAATCTCCTTTTATCTATTAATATTATTAGTCCCAAATCTGACCCTGGCACAGGTGAGTTTTTTCAAAATTTCAGGGAAGATCATTGACAAAGAGACAAATGAACCTATCCCTTATGCATCCATCGGAATCAGGGGAAAAACAATCGGTACGGTCTCAAATATGAATGGGAATTTTCATTTTACTGTTCCTGTGAATTGCCTGAATGATTCACTGTTTGTTTCATGCATCGGGTACGCCAGTTATAGTTTTGCTATCAAAGGCGACAGCAAATCGACAATAAGCCTGACCAGGAAAAACTTCCGGTTAAAAGAGGTAACTGTAAAACCGAAATGGGATGACCCGAAAAAAATTGTGAAAGAAGCCGTGAAAAGGATCAGAGACAATGCTCCGGAAGCTCCTTACCTGTGCAATGCTTACTACAGGGAGTTTATCAAAGAAGACAGCCTGTATGCTAAAAAAGTTGAGGCTGCTTTGACCATTAACGATTCAGGAGAACAAATGCCATTCTGGTATTTTGAAAGTATTCACAAAGACATTAGAGTCGATGAACTGAGAAAAAGTAAATCCTATTTTAAGTATCCTGAAATTAATTATGGTCTGGAATTACAGTATTTGTTCTTTACCAACGGATTAACAATTCTGAAGTATTATTCCGACCATAGATTTTCCCTTGATTCAATTTGTTTTTTTGATAATGAACTGGTATATTCAATAAGTTACAAGAGTTTCTGGGAATCCAGTAAATTTTTCATTAGTGTGGCAGATTTTGCCTTTGTTAAAGTCATTCGTAAAGAATATCCCATTCGGATAACAAGAAATCTGGGCAAAAATGAAAGGGATTCCGTATTTGAAATTACGGAAGACAGTTCGGTTGTTCAATATACAAAAATTAATCAAAAATGGTATCCCAAATATTACTATGTAAATCAGATAAACAAATTCAGAAGGTCAAAGAATTTAATGTCCATGCCTTTTGTGACCTCGGTTGATATAGTGGAACTATTGGTAAACAACATATTCCCCGGTAAACAAATAAATATGTCCAAAAAAGAAAAACTTGAAGAATTTGCCAGGATATCAATTTTAATAAAAGACTCTCACCCGGAGTTTTGGGAAAATTATAATGTGATCCTGCCCAACCCTGTTGAAAAGCAGGCTGAGATTGACTTTGAGAAACAGGAAAACAGGCATGACCGGCAAAAATGACAAGGAGGTTGAATTGTACCGGATTGTTTTGACTAATTTTGCGGGTCAAAACTGAACTATGTTACAAGTAAGAATCGTCAATAAATCAAAGCATCCGTTGCCATCCTACAGCACCGGCCTGTCAGCAGGCATGGACCTCCGGGCCAATCTTGACAGCCCGGTAGAGTTAAAATCACTGGAACGAAAACTGATCCCGACTGGTCTGTTCATTGAACTGCCCGTTGGTTTTGAGGCACAGATACGCCCCCGCAGCGGGTTAGCTGTTAAAAAAGGAATCACCGTTCTTAATACACCGGGTACCATTGATGCCGATTACCGCGGAGAGATCGGAGTCATCCTCATCAACCTGTCAGACGGCCCGGTAAGTATTGAAGACGGGGAAAGGATCTGCCAGATGATCATTTCATCTCATGAAAATGTCGAATGGCAACCTGTTGAATCATTGAACGACACTGAAAGAGGAGCAGGTGGATTCGGACATACCGGAACAAAATGATTATTTCAGGCTTTTTGATCAGGTATCAGGTATCAAGTATCAGGTATCAGGATTGAAGATTTGAAAATTTGAAGATTTGAAAATTTGAAAATGTTGCTATCCTGTGTTTTACTCATCACTCATAATTTATAACTCCTAAATACCTTACAGTCTAAAACCTAAACAAACTGAATAGTTAAAATAAATACTTATCACTTTTCTCTTATCACTTATCACTTAAATTCATAATTCATCACTCAATGAAGATAATCATTCCAATGGCTGGTATGGGAAAAAGAATGAGGCCGCATACGCTTACCATTCCCAAACCTCTTATTCCTATTGCCGGTAAACCTATTGTACAGCGTCTTGTGGAAGAAATTGCAGGCGTTTCAAAGGAAAGCATTGAAGAAATTGCTTTTATTATCGGTGATTTTAACCAGGAGGTGATAACAAAACTGGAAGAAGTAGCTGGCAAAACAGGGGCAAAAGCCAGGTTCTTCACCCAGGAAAAAGCTTTGGGAACAGCCCATGCCGTGCTTTGCGCGGAAGCCATGCTTGATGGTAAGATCATTGTTGCGTTTGCAGATACCCTGTTCAAAGCTGATTTTACATTGGATTGTGCCGCTGATGCCATAGTTTGGGTGAGCAGGGTGAACGATCCTTCGGCATTTGGTGTCATCAAAATGAATGAGGATCAGATTGTGACTGATTTTGTCGAAAAGCCCAAAACCTTTGTTTCCGACCTGGCCATTATTGGAATTTACTATTTCAACGATGGAGCACAATTAAAGAAAGAATTGCAGTACCTGGTTGACAATGATATGAAAGTCAATGGTGAGTTTCAACTCACGGATGCCCTCGAAAATATGAAGAACCACGGCACCAGGTTCAGAACTGCCACGGTGACCGAATGGCTTGATTGCGGAAATAAAAATGCAACTGTGTTCACCAACCAGCGGATACTCGAATACCATAAGAACGAACCCCTGATTTCCCCGGACGCCATTATTCAGAATTCCGTCATTATCGAACCCTGCTATATCGGCGAACATGCAGAGATCAGAAATTCGGTAATCGGTCCTTACCTTTCCATCGGAAATAATACTAAAATAAATAATTCGTTAATAAAGAATTCTATCATTCAATCCAATACGATTATCGAAGGTTTGAATATTGAAAACTCAATGGTGGGTAACTTTGTTGAAATAAAGGGAGAGATTGCCGAAGTGAATATCGGTGATTTTACCTCCATCCAGAAATAGTACGAATGAATGTTAAAAACTTGTAAAATACCGGGGAAGGCTTTCAGGTTTCAGTTGGTCAGATTTTTATTTGTGATAATGACCGCTGTTATCGTGGCTTCCTGTTCCATCCTGAAGAAAAGCGAAAAGAAAAAGCCCGAATTGTCTGACAAGCCCCAGATTGAATACCTGAACGGGTTCATGGAAGCTGAGAAGCAGAAAATGCTGGGCAATTTTGGCGAAGCCGAGGATCTGCTTCAGAAATGTCTCGGGATCAATCCGGCCAGCGATGCCACATATTATGAACTTTCCAGTATTCTGTCTTTCCGGAATGATCTGACCGGGGCTCAGAAATATGCCGAGAAAGCAGTGTCACTTAACCCTGAAAATATCTGGTACCAGCTTATGCTGGTCAGCCTTTACAGAGCCAATGGCAAATCTGACAAAGCAGTTCCGATATTGGAAACCCTTGTAAAAAAATATCCGGACAAAGATGATCTTCTGTATGAGCTTGCGGATACTTATATTGACCTGATAAAACCAGCAAAAGCTATTCTGGTATATGATAAAATTGAGAAAATCTCAGGTATTTCGGAACCATTGATCCTTCAGAAACAAAAACTTTACAAGGCAATGGGCAAGTCTGCCAAAGCCGTTGCCGAAGTGGAAAAATTAGTAAAGCAATATCCTGATGAATCGCGGTTTTATGGCATACTTGCGGAATCATACACAGCCGACAAAAAGTATGATAAAGCAATTCAAATGTACAACAAACTGCTTGAATTTGATCCGCATAACGGACTGGCACATCTCTCCCTGGCTGATTTTTACCGCCAGACCCGCGATATCGATAAATGGTTCTCGGAATTGAAGCTTGCTTTTGCAAGTCAGGATGTGGAAGTGGACGTGAAGGTAAATATTCTAAGCTCGCTCTTGCTGTTCGCTGGCAGTAATCAGGAAATCAGCGAAAAAAGCTATGACCTGATGAACATCCTTCTGGAAGCCCATCCGAAAGATATTAAAGTTCATGCCCTTTATTCGGATTATCTTTTAAAAAACAACCAGATAAAAGAAGCTGCCGATGAACTGCGCTTCATTATTTCCCAGAATAAAAATAATTACCAGGTCTGGGAACAATTGTTCATGGTCGACCTGGAGCTGAATGATTATAAGGCATTATACGACGAGAGTAAGGAAGCGCTCGATTATTTCCCGGCTCAACCTTCAGCTTTTTACTATAACGGAGTGGCATCCTATTTCCTGAAAAAGTACGACGAAAGCATAGCTACCCTGAAATCCGGCCTCGACCTGGTAGTTGATAAGAAACTTCTCGTTCAGTTTTACATGAATCTCGGGGAAGCTTACAACAAAGTCAAAAATTATAAGGAGTCTGATGCCTCATTTGATAAGTTGCTTGATATTGAACCTGATAATATTAGCGTGCTGAACAACTATGCTTATTACTTGTCATTGCGAAAAGAGAACCTCGATAAAGCCTGCAAAATGGCTGAAAAATGCATTAAAGCCGAACCTAAAAGTTCAAGTTACCTTGATACTTATGCCTGGGTGCTTTTCCAGATGGATAATTATGAAAAAGCCAGGACCTATCTTGAAAAGGCGCTTGAAAACAATGGATCGGCAAGTGCGGTGATCGTTGAGCATTACGGAGATATACTGTATAAACTGGGGCAGAAGGAAAAAGCGCTCGAAGAATGGAACAAGGCTACAGTTCTGGGGGAAGGATCCGAAAATCTCCGGGAGAAAATTAAAACCGGTAAGCTGATAGAATAATTATTCCGTGACGACAAAAAGTCCAACCATAATAATCGCTTTCCTGGCCATTGCAATCATTTCTCTGACCGGTTGTAAACTGCATAAAACAATCGTCACATCAGAAAAAAAACCATCCCCTGCCGCTCCCGCTGAAGATATGTCTGGAGCCTACCGGCAAATAAAAGATCACTATCCTGTTTACAATAATCTCCTCATAAAATTCTCAGCCGATTATTCCGGGAAAGATGAATCGCATACACTGAATGGTGTGATCAGGATAAAAAAAGACACCATGATCTGGGTTTCAGTCAGCGCAATCCTGGGAATTGAGGTAGCCAGGTTTATCTTTACTCCGGACAGTGTTAAATATGTGAATAAGCTGGATGATACTTATTATCTTGGTAATTACAGCCTGATAGACAGGATGCTGCATGCCAGGATTGATTATTACACCTTGCAATCTCTGATCACTGATGAGTTTTTTATTATTAACAGGAAGACCGACAGCCTTGATTTTTCCAATGGATTTTCGGGTATGACTGATAATAACCTGCAATGTATCAGTTATCTGTCCCCGCCATATCAACAGAATATCTGTTATAATCCGGCAAGCAGTAAAATTGAAAAAGTGACTATCAATGATGCCAATGCCGCCAGGACGATGCATGTTGCATATTCCGGCTTCGGCTTAGAAGATTACCATTTGCCTCACAAGCTCAGTATTGAATTGAACAGTCCGGATGACCAGTCAAAAATTGAAATTAAATTTGGGAAAATCGTACTGAACAAGAATCTTGATTTTCCTTTTAAAATCCTGAAAGAATATAAGAGAACATACTGACTATGGCATTTATATTCCGAAATAGCAGCAGGCGCCTGATTCTGTCAATGATACTGGCAGTTGTTACCATGTCTGCTTTTTCCCAGAGCCGGGAAGAAATGGAACAGAAAAAGAAAAAAGCACGCGAGGAGATCGAATATACTTCTAAACTGCTCGATCAGACCAAACAAAGCAAACAGACCTCAGTCAGCAAACTGATGATTTTGAAAAAACAGATCAGGTCGCGTACCGAACTGATTAACAATATCAATAATGAGATTAACCTGACAAGCGCCGAGATTGACATTAAAAAAGAAGAGATATCAAAGCTTGAAGCAGAATTGAAAATGCTGAAAGATGAGTATGCACGGATGATTTACTATGCATATAAGAACAGAAGTTCCTACGACCGCTGGATGTTCATTTTATCGTCAAAAGATTTTAACCAGGCGTACCGCAGGCTTAAATACCTTCAGCAATATTCCCAATACCGGAAGAAACAGGTGACGCTTATTCAGGAAACACAGCAGGACCTTAACAATCAGCTTACCACGCTTGAGCAGAAGATCAATGAGAAAAAAGACCTGGCCGGCCAGAAAGAATCTGAAAAAGGAAAATTAGCCTTCGAACAGACCGAACAAAGCAAAGTGGTTGATAAACTGAAACTGAAAGAAAAAGAGCTGAAATCCGAACTGAAGGAAAAAGAACGGATAGCCCAGAAAATTCAGAATGCCATTGATGATATTATTGCTGAAGAGGCACATAAAACTGCCGCTGCAGCAAAAAAATCCAATACAACAAATAAGACCGTATCTTCAACTGCATTCACCCTGACACCTGAGGATAAAATCATTTCCAACAATTTCGGAAATAATAAGGGACGGTTTCCGTGGCCTACAGAACGAGGGATCATCATCAATTCTTTCGGGGAACATCCTCACCCGGTTTTACCCGGTATTAAAGTGAACAACAACGGCGTTGATATCAATACCACCGAAGGATCAAAAGTCAGGGCAGTCTTCGAAGGCGAAGTCAGGTCTGTCATTACTATACAGGGAGCCAACCAGGCGGTGATCATCCGGCATGGAAATTATCTCACAGTGTATCAGAACCTTCGGGAGGTACTGGTTAAAAAAGGCGACAAGGTAAAAGCTAAACAGGTGATCGGAACCGTTTATACTGACTATAATGATAATAATAAATCAGTAGTACATTTTGAAATCTGGAATGAAACCCGGAAAGAAAACCCGGAGAACTGGCTGTCAAAAAACTAAAAAATTATTTTGAATTTATTGAAGTTCAGATTTTGGATATGTCAAATTTTGTACCTACCCCTAACCCCTCCCTGCGAGCAAGGAGGGGAATTGATCCCTTGAATTTCGGGCATATTACATAGCGGAAAATCCCCTCCCTGCCAGCAGGGAGGGGAAAAAGGGGAGGGTATGAAAAACATTTTAATACAATAATAATCAAATACATAAGATAATTTCAACAATACTATTATAAAATTCAGAACAGTTACTAAGACTATACTTGCATGAACCACGAATACGACATACTAATCGCGAAACTGGATACTTTTATCAGGAAATATTATAAAAACCAGATAATCAGGGGCATCCTGCTTGCCCTTTCTATTTACCTTGCTTTTTTCCTAACCGTCTCAGCCCTTGAATACTTCGGGCATTTCAGCATCACTGTCCGGTCGGTGTTGTTTTACTTCACTATCGGCCTCATTGTGGCTATCCTGGCGGTGTACATTATTGTCCCGTTACTCGGTTACTTCAGGATTGGCAGAGTAATATCTCACAAACAGGCGGCAGAGATCATTTCGAGGCACTTCATCGAAGTACAGGATAAATTGCTGAATATTCTTGAACTGGTCAATCTTGAGAATGAACCACTTTTTTCCAGGGATTTGGTCCTGGCAAGTATAGATCAGAAGATCGGCAGGCTGAAACCTATACGTTTTACCAATGCCATTAATATCAGGCAGAATTTCCGTTTCGCACGTATCCTGGCTGCGATTGTCATAGTTTTTATTCTTACCCTGATCATTGTTCCATCTCTCATCACCGAAGGAACCAACAGGCTGGTAAAACACAGTACCTATTTTGAACCCGAAGCGCCTTTCCATTATACCTTACTCAACGATTCCCTCTATGTTCAGAAAGGCGACGATTACGAGGTGAAAGTTGGCCTGGATGGCAAGTACATCCCTGAAAACGTGTCAATCCTGATCGGGGGGAACAGTTTCACCATGTCAAAAATTTCAAAGACAAAATTTTCCTACGTCATCAGAAATATCAACAATGCCATTGATTTTGCTTTCATGTCGGAGAATATCGAATCCCGAAGGTATCACCTTGCTGTTCTGCCTTCTCCTGTAATTCTCGATTTCTCCGTTTCAATCACGGTGCCGGCTTATACCGGAGAAACAAACAGGGTGCTGAAGAACGTGGGAGATATTACGGTTCCTTTCGGGTCATCGGTAAAATGGGAATTTGTTACCAGGGATATTGGAACGCTTGATTTCAGGTTCAATGACAGCCTTCGTTTTGAGGCAACTAAGAACGGGCAGGGATTTTCATTCTCAAAGGCAATGTTTGAAAGCTGCAGATATAGCATTTCTGCTTCCAACGAATTCTTCAGAAAAAACGATATCATCCGTTATTCGGTAAGCGTAATTCCTGATCTTTATCCCAATATCAATGTTGTTTCGGTAAAAGACTCCACAAAAAACACGGTATTTTATTACAACGGCAACATCAGTGATGATTATGGTTTCAGCCGGCTTGCATTTGTTTACAACCTGAACGGTTCCAAAGATACTCTGATCGATATCCCCGTGATCAAAAACACGGTTTCACAGGAGTTTTATTATGCATTTGATTTTGCTTCCATCAACCTGAAAGCTTCTGATAAAATTGAATATTATTTCGAGGTGTGGGATAACGATGCCATCAACGGCGCCAAATCGGCCAGGTCTTCAGTGTATGAATACAAAGTACCGTCGGCCGATGAGCTGAAACAGATCAGCGATGAAACAAACAAAGATGTGGAATCGAAAATTGCCGAAAGCATGAAACTGGCAAACAATATCCGCAAAGAAATCAAAGATCTGAAAGAAAAGAATGTTAATGAAAACCTTTCATCCTGGGAGAAAACCCATAAGCTGGAGAATATTAACCAGATGCACAACCGGTTAGAGCAGCTTCTGAATCAGCTGTCCAAAGAGAATGAGATGAAAAATGACATGATGAACTCATTTACCCAGCAGGAGCAGAATATCATGGAAAAACAGAAACAGATTGATGATCTCCTTAAAAATGTGATGAATGACGACCTGAAGAAACTGATGGATGAACTTCAGAAGATGATGGAGAACTTCGACAAGGATAAATTCAATGACCTAACGCAAAAGCTGGATATGTCCTATGAAGATCTTTCCAAACAGCTTGACCGTAATATTGACATTCTGAAAAAGTACCAGATCGAGGAAAATATAAGAAAGACGGTGGATGAGATGAAACAACTGGCAAAGGACCAGGATAAACTTTCGGAAGAAGTAAAAGATAAAAACGCTGACAAGAACGACCTGTTAAACAAACAGAACGAGCAAAATGAGAAATTCAACAAATCGGAGAAAGAATATAACGAGGACCGCAAGCTGAATAATGAGCTGAAGGAACCCATGCAGATGAATGATTTCAAAGAAGAAATGCAGGATATCAATGATGAATTCAAACAGGGTTCGGAAAACATGAAGAATAACGAGATGAAAAAAGCTTCGGGAGGCCAGAAAAAGAATTCGAAAAAGCTGAACGACCTGGCGCAGAGTATGGACCTGATGATGAACAACAACTCGGCAGCCCAGGAACAGGAAGGCATGGAGGATCTTCGCCAGGTTCTTAAAAATATTCTGACATTCTCATTTGACGATGAAGACCTGATGAACCAGACCGATATGGTTGACCAGAAAGACCCCCGCTATGCAAAAGTCATCAACAGGCAGAAAGAACTCACCGATGATTATTCCATTATCCGTGATTCACTTGATTTGTTGTGTAAAAAAACACCGGAGCTTGGGTCTATGGTCACCAAGGAAATGTACAATATTGATAAAGAACTTAAGGAATCAAGGAATCGTCTTGACGAGCATAATACAAACCAGGCAAGAGTGAGCCAGCAATATGTGATGACTTCGGCAAATAACCTTGCACTGCTCCTTTCCGAAGCCCTGAAACAAATGGAAAGTAATATGCAGATGCAGGGGACAGGTTCTAAAAGCTGCAAAAAGAAAAAGGGTTCAGGCGCTCCATCCATGGCACAGATGAAGAGTATGCAGGAATCGTTAAAGCAACAGTTGCAGGACATGATAGATATGATGAAAAAGGGCCAGGGACAAGGAAACAAGCAGGATCAGAATTCCCTGAACAAACGGCTGGCACAGATGCTGGCCCAGCAGGAGATTTTCCAGCAGATGATGAGTGAAATGTCGCAGTCGCAATCCCTGATGCCTGAAACACAACGCATGATGAACGAGATTAACAATCTTATCAAACAAAATGAAAACGACCTGGTAAATAAAAACATCACCCCACAGACCATGCAAAGGCAGAACCAGATACTTACCAGGCTGCTCGAGGCAGAAAACTCTGAGAAACAACGCGAGATAGATAAAAAGCGCGAGTCAAGGGAGCCTGAAAAAGAGATATTGCGCAACCCGGCTGATATTTTCCCGCTCAAAGGAATAAATACCAATTTCAGTGAATTGCTGAATGTGACCAACCTGAAAATGACCGACTATTACAAGAAAAAGTACAAGGAATACATGTTGCAGCTGAATGAGTAACCGGAAATAGTGATGAGTTATGAATTATGAGTATCAGAATCTTTTGAATCTTGATACGTTTTTTCTGGTAAAAAATTCCAAAAAACAAATCACAAAAAACAAATAATAAACAATATCAAAATATCAAAATATCAAATATGAAACAAACCATTTTGAATTTGTTATTTTGTTGATTGATATTTATTTGTTATTTGTATTTTGAGATTTGTGATTTCTTGTTTGTTTCCGGCTCGTCCAGGTTGGGTATTAACATCGTAATCCGTAATTCATCACTCATCACTCGTAATTCGTAATTCGTAACTCGTAATTCGTAATTCAAAACACATCACTCATCACTCATCACTCATCACTCATCACTCATCACTAATAATTCGTAATTCGTAACTCGTAACTCGTAATTCGTAATGGCTATATATTTTCATAGAACAGAAACAGATTTTAAGATCAGAGGTCAGATTTTGCTGAAACGCTGGATAAAATCAGTTCTTCTGGCTGAAAAAAAACTGCCCGGGGTCATCAATATTATTTTATGCTCTGATGATTACCTGCTGGGAATGAACAAGCAGTACCTGAAACATAACTACTTCACGGATATTATCAGTTTCGACTACTCTGAAAGTAATAAGATAAGCGGCGATATGTTTATCAGCATCGACAGGGTTCGTGAAAATGCAGCCTCGCTTTCCGTTGAATTCAGCGACGAACTACACCGGGTGATCATTCATGGCATTCTCCATCTTCTGGGTTATGAAGATAAAGCCACCGCACTAAAAAAACAAATGAGACAGATGGAAGACCATTACCTGTCGCAGTTTCCGGCTGCATGATGATTTATTCCCAACCTTGACGAGCCAGAACCAAACAAGAAATCACAAATATCAAAATACAAATAACAAATAAATATCAATCAACAAAATGACAAATTCAAAGTAGTTTGTTTTGTATTTGAAATTTTGATATTGTTCATTAATTGTTTTTTGTGATTTGTCATTTGTAATTTTATGCTAAATCGCATCAAGATTTCAGAAATATGATACTAACACCTTATTATTCTATGACCAGTTTGCCTTTCGCCGCAATTTTATCCTTTTCTTTTATCAGGTAGAGGTACATACCATTGCAGTTTCTCAAATTTATGGTTGTAATGTCTGATGATATTTGCCGGGAATATATCATCTCACCAAGAACAGAATAAATCTCAATTTCAGAATTTGATGAATGTGCAGGTACTGACACGAAAAACTGACCATTGTTAGGGTTCGGGAATACTTTATAATTTTCCTGTGCAGGATGTTCGGGAATCCCGATAGATTGTAACTGACAGGTATATCCCTGGATATTGTAAAAAGTCTGAACAGCCTGGGTCCTCTGACGTAATAAGCCAACTTGAGTGATATTGGTGGCCATTGTGTCAAGTAAATCCCTTGCAAACGGAAAAGCCAGGTCAACACAGATCAGGCCGCCGGCATTAAAAGTAAACGGACCTGTGGTCATCAATCCTCTCCGGTCACCGGATGGATGGTTATCAGTGAACTCATTCCAGCCAGAACTCAATTCCGGGTATCCATTATACATAAAATTTGCAGGGCTGCCGGGAAGAGTATCATTATATCCGAAGTTGCCATAAGTCAATTGGGTACTGTCTTTCCACCGGCTGTTCATATAATTGTAATAATCTGTCGCTGTTACAGGATTTCCACATACTGACGAATTATTGGAAAAACTAATAAAACCTGAAATAGCCTGATTCAGAAAAACAGCGCCCTGGGCAGGAGGATGAGCTCCGTAAGCATAAAGCTGTCCCGTTCCGTCAAGATCTTTGCCATTGTAAGTATAAAACATATTCAGCAAGCTGTCGCATCCGATATAGTCATCAAAAGCATTACCAATATCCATATCTGTAAATGCACCAATATTTACATCATGGTAATCATTGGCAGACCGGTTGATAATCTTATAATTTACAAAAACTGTCTGATTCAGCGCTGTATCAAGCGGGTCGGCAAAGGAATATGCCAACCCGTGAACCTCAATTCCTAATTTTGTCCCTCCCGAGCCATGAACGTCTTTGTCGTCATTAAACATGAAAAAGATTGCCTGATCGCCCCTGATCAGGGGATAATCGCCATTTTCAGGATCGTAAATGTTGTTTGAGTTTGCATCAAAAAAAGGAGCAAGAATTGCCATTTCACCGTTGGCTGTATTCCCGTTCCCGGGCCAGTTGGCAATGGAAGCAGGAACTGTGTAACCTGTATTTGTGTAATTCGTAATATGGTAATCAATGTCCGATTTGTTCACTTTCCAAACATTGTTATATTTTGCCAGGTAGCTTGAGTCATTATAATTGTTTGCAACCGGACCGTAGAAAAAATCAGTGCTGTTATCAGCAGAGGACTTGGCTGCCAGATGGAGCTGAGAATCTGCATTATTATTTCCGCTAATCCAGATATTGCTCTCAAAAATTGTGTTTTTACTGCTGCCTTTTGGAACTATAAAACCTGTTGCAGCTCCGGATTCTGAACTGAACAAGGAACCATCGGAATTAACTCTGGCTGAAATGTTATTTGTGTCTAACAACTGAAATGTTACATTCTGTGTTCTTGCTGAAAGGCACAGCAACATCAGCGTGCAAATGAAAATAAAATTAAGTTTTTTCATGATAACCGATTTAATTATTCAGGCTGCAGACTTTTAGACGATAGACTGAAAGGCAGATAAAACATGCATTAATGTACTATTTACAAACCTGTCAGTCTATAGCCTAATATCCTTTAACCTACTACCCGTAATTTTATCACATTGTTTAATATTTAAACAAATATACTGATATTCCGGCAAAAAACACCAATACAAGAAAATATTTTATAAAGAAGAGAATATCAATAAATTCAAATCATTGTCGTCCGGTTAAAATGTTTGAGATTCTTCGCTTCGCTCAGAATGACAAGCTGTTCTGTTGATTTATAAGGGAATGGGGTTACTTGAGGCTTTGCCTCCGGTAACCCCATTCTTCCACTTCTAAAATGATTGTTATTCCGAGCGAAACGAAGTGCAGCGAGGAATCTAAGGTTTGTTTTGTTATTTTTAACGGACAACATTTAATTCAAATAGTTAAATGAATAAATTACCTTTTGCGTCAATAGAGTCTTTAGAATTAAAATTTAAGCGCAAGAGAAACTGCAGACACAAGATTATTAAGAATAACGTCGACTGAAATTTGTTTTTCAGATATTATTGAAGTATATTGCACGTTTTAAATTTGAAAATCAGACAAAATCCAGCAGGATGAAAAAATCAGCTACCTGTTTCAGATTTCTGCTACCAGCCATTGTACTGTTGGTTTCAGGCGCGGTTATTTTTGTTACCGGAATAACATCGTGTAAGGATAAAAAAGATATTGCCGATCCCGGAAATAAGGCAATCTCAGTCAAAAGCCATTCGGATTGCAAATTAAAGGATGAACAATACAACGATTCAATCCCGCAAAACCAGTCATGCCTGTATTACCGGCTTAGCCATGATACTCTTTACCTGACTCATATCAATGCCGGATTTAACTGCTGCTTCAGCAGTGTGAACATGGGCATGATATCAGGCAATGATACATTACGTATAACAGAAAGCGAGGTGGTCAATTCTCCCTGCGATTGCAACTGTCTGTTCGATGTTTTATTCATCGTTACCGGCATCACCGCAGTTAATTATTACATCATGCTCAATGAACCTTATGTGACCCTGGCTTCAGAAAAACTTTCCGGATCTGTTGATTTACATCTGAGTGCCTTCGGGCATTTCTGTGTAACGAGAAGCTCTTATCCCTGGGGTTTGATGAATTGATTTATTTCGGATTCAAAGTAGTTTGTTTCGTAATTGAAATTTTGATATTGTTTATTATTTGTTTTTTGGAATTTGTTTTTTGGAATTTTTGACAAAACTTTTAAAGATTTCAGAAATAAGATAGATATTAAAGCCTACAGTCTATGTAACCTGATCAGAAACAAAAAATCAGGAATTAATGTTATTATAAGAAACTGTTTTGAATTTATTTTTCAAGTCTGTTAAGCATGAGTCGTAACATTGCTAATTGTATCATTGTTTCGCTTGTATCTGTCAAGTATTCATAGTCTTTACTAAGCCTTCGATAGCTTTCAAACCAGGAGAAGGTTC
>JAPLDU010000084.1 GCA_026391255.1 Bacteroidia bacterium
AAACACATCAAAGCCCTTCTCAAGCTGAGACAACTGGAACTCCGACTGTACCGACAGGTCAACCTTGATCAGAGTATCAATGGCAATATTGTAATAACCCGATATAGCAAGAAGCGACTCAATGTCAGGCTGCGCAACCTTATTTTCATAACCGCTCAGTGTCGACCGTTTCATTTTCAGGGCTGCCGCCACATCTTCCTGGGTTCTTCCCCTGCGCTTTCTTAATAATTTGATATTAGCTGAAAAAAACATAAAAAATATTTTGCAGATGATTAAATTTTGATTATATTGTAATCGTTATTTTGATTAATATCACGTCAAAGATAGGGGAAATTATTTTACCGGCAAAATATTTTATTAAATTAATTTGAATTCAAATAACATTTTATTCGGTTATTACTTTCTTTGCCTACCACGCAAAGAAAGTAATCAAAGAAAAGTCACCGCTGCAGATGAATTTGCTGAATTCTACAGAAAATTTGTCTTCACGCAGCCCAAGCCGTACCGGAGTTTATTTTATTCTTTAAAAAACGTTTCTACCGCCGGTACTCGTGGGCTGCTTGCCAGTCCCTTCGCACACAAATTTTCTTTGAATTCCACGCAAATTAATCTGAGGCGGAAATCCTTGTACTCTATGATATTTGCATAAATCAGACAATGAAAGCCTTTGTGCGTTGGCTGTCCACGAACTTAGCGAAGCGATCTCACGAAATCCACTTGTGGATTGAGTAACTTACGATGCGGCTGACGCACATGGCTTTCATCGTCAAATTAATGTAAAATGAATATGGGAAATATCATTTCTTTCAAATATTTTCATAATAAATGAATGCGAAGCATAAAATAAAAAATTCCTTATCAACGAATTGCTGTTTGAGTGAAGTCGAGGAACGAGACGGAACGAGTTCAATTCGTTAAGTCTTTTTTGCTTACTTTTTGTGACGACAAAAAGTAAGAAGAAAAAACCACAAAAAATCATCTGGTAAATATTCAACACCGTTTCTGAATTAAAATAAATAACCAATTCTATAATTTAAAATGCTGATCACCGCTAACCGTAATATTATCCATCTTGATCTCGATACCTTTTTCGTATCGGTTGAAAGACTTTTCAACCCGAAGCTTATCGGCAAGCCGGTGATCATTGGCGGAACGTCCGACCGGGGCGTGGTAGCCAGTTGCAGCTATGAAGCGCGCCGTTACGGGGTTCATTCGGCCATGCCCATGAAATTAGCCAGGAACCTGTGCCGCGATGCAGTGATCGTAAGGGGCGACATGGAGTTGTACACTAAACATTCGAGGCTGGTTACCGATATCATTGCCGATAAAGCCCCGGTATACGAAAAAGCTTCCGTTGATGAGCATTACATTGATGTTACAGGGATGGACAAGTTTATCGGTACATTAACATGGTCGCAGGAACTGAGGAATACCATAATAAGACATTCCGGTCTGCCAATATCCATGGGATTATCAGTAAATAAAACCGTATCAAAAATTGCTACCGGTGAGGCCAAACCTAACGGAGAATTATATGTGCCGGGAGAAAGAACCATGCAGTTTCTTTCTCCTTTGTCAATCAGCAAGATTCCCATGATAGGCGACAAAACCTACCGCCTGCTTCGCTCCATGGGCATAGTAACCATTGAAACACTGAGCCATATCCCGGTTGAGATGATGGAACGAGTGCTTGGTAAAAACGGGATTATTATCTGGAAAAAAGCCAACGGCATTGATTCCACACCTGTTGAGCCTTATACCGAACGGCAGTCCATCAGTACCGAGACCACGTTTGAGACTGACAGCATAGACATTGTAATGATCAGGAACCTGCTTACCTCTATGGCCGAAGACCTGTCGTTCCAGCTCAGGAAGAAAGAAAAACTCACGGCCTGTATAACTATAAAGATCAGGTACTCCAACTTCGATACCCATACCATACAAAAGCGGATACCTTACACCTCATTTGATCATAAGCTGATAAAAACGGCCCATGAATTATTCGACAAGCTGTACCAGCGTCGTATGCTCATCAGGCTGGTCGGTATACGACTCAGCGAACTGGTACACGGAACCCAGCAACTCGATCTTTTCGAAGACACCGGCGAAATGGTTAATCTGTATAATGCCATGGACCGGATCAGGAAACGGTTTGGCAATCATGCTGTACGCCGTGCTGTTGGAATGAAAAAAGTGACGAAGTGACTTAGTGACTAAGAGCCTGAGCAATGAAGTGACAAAGTGACAAAGTGACTGAGGGACGGCAAGTATAAGGTAACAGGATGAAAATGATTTGAAAATTTGAAAATTTGAAAATGTTCAATTAAAATATTATCAGTATGTTCTATTACTATTCCCTTACAACCTACGACTGTCGACTTACGACTATTGACTTACGACTATTCCCGATACCTGTTACAAAACAAATACTATCGACTAACAACCATTGACTAACGACTATCGACTAACGACTAACGACCATTGACTAACGACTATTGACTATCGACTAACGACTATCGACTAACGACTATTGACTAACGACTAAAATGTATTTAAACACCCATTCCTGTTTCAGTTTGCGCTATGGCACCATGCCTCCCGAAATACTCGTGGAAGAGGCAAAAAAGCATGGCGTGGAAGCCATGGCGCTCACCGATATCAACAACACCATGGGAATGGTTGATTATGTAAAGCTTTGCAATGAACACAACATTAAACCGCTGGCTGGGGTTGAATTCCGCAATGGCGACAAGCGCCTCTATACCGGGATTGCAAGGAATAACATGGGTTTCAGGGAACTGAACGAGTTTATCAGCGCTCATAACTCATCCGGGGAAAATTACCCCGAAATTCCGAAAGGTTTTGAAAATGTGATAATAATATATCCGTTTGAATTAAAACCTGTCAGACTACTCAATGAGCATGAATTTATTGGTATCAGGCCTTCGGAGATAAACCGGATCATCTCACCGGATTTCTGCAGGTATATTGACAGGTCGGTTATCTTAAACCCGGTAACATTCAGGGATGAAAGCGGTTACTACCTGCACATGAATCTGCGCGCCATCAATCACAATACCCTGATAAGCAAGCTGATTCCCGGGCAACTTGCATCAGTTTCCGAGAAATTTACTTCAGCCTCACAGTTAGCCGGTATTTTCAGCGAATACCCGCAGATCATCCGCAATACGGAAAGAATTGCTGAGGATTGCAACATCAGTTTCGATTTTAACAAGGTGAAAAATAAGAGAACCTTTACAGATAATCCTTATGACGACAAGCTATTGCTCGAAAAGCTTGCCCTCGATGGCCTCGGATACCGCTACGGCATGAACAACAAAGAAGCAAAGGACCGTATTGATCATGAACTCAGGATTATTGACAAGATGGGTTTCTCGTCCTATTTCCTGATCACCTGGGACATCATCCGCTATTCGATGTCGCGCGGGTTTTACCATGTGGGCAGGGGCAGCGGAGCCAATTCCATTGTGGCATATTGCCTGAAGATCACTGATGTTGACCCGATCGAACTTGACCTGTACTTCGAGCGTTTCATCAATCCCAAACGCACCAGCCCGCCTGATTTTGACATTGATTACTCGTGGAGAGACCGGGACGAGGTGATCGATTATATTTTCAAGCGCTACGGTAACAGTCACACGGCCCTGCTTGGCGCTACGGTCACTTTCCGTGACAAATCCACCTACCGCGAACTGGGCAAGGTGTATGGTTTGCCAAAAGAAGAGATTGATAAGCTGGTGGAAAACCCCGAAGCGGAAAAGAATAACAATGACATCACCCGTAAAATATACGACATTGCCCAACTGATGGCCGATCTGCCCAATATCAGGAGCATTCATGCAGGCGGTATCCTGATCTCCGAGGAACCCATTACTTGTTATACTGCCCTTGACATGCCGCCCAAAGGTTTTCAGACTACCCAGTGGGACATGTACGTTGCCGAAGACCTGCGCTTCGAAAAGCTCGATATCCTGAGCCAGCGCGGCATAGGCCATATCAGGGAATGCGCTGAAATAGTAAGCGTCAACCGTGAAGTGAGCGTGGATGTTCACCAGGTGGCAAAATTTAAAAAAGACGAACAGGTGAAACGACAGTTGAAAAGCGGTGAGACTACCGGGTGTTTTTACATCGAAAGTCCCGCCATGAGGGGATTGCTGAAGAAGCTCCGTTGCGACAATTACCTGAGCCTGGTGGCCGCCAGCTCCATCATCCGCCCGGGTGTTGCCCGCTCAGGCATGATGCGCGAATACATCTTCCGCTTCCATAATCCTGGCAAATTCAAGTATATCCATCCTATAATGGAAGAACAACTGAAGGAAACATATGGAGTGATGGTCTATCAGGAAGATGTGCTGAAGATATGCCATCATTTTGCCGGGCTTGATCTTGCCGATGCCGATGTGCTGCGGCGCGCCATGAGCGGTAAGTTCAGGGGAAAGAAGGAAATGAAAAGAATTGTCGAGAAGTTCTTTTCCAACTGCCGTGAAAAAGGGTACCCGGAAGAAATAATAAACGAAGTTTGGCGGCAGATCGACTCATTTGCCGGGTATTCGTTCTCAAAGGCTCATTCAGCCTCCTATGCAGCGGAGAGTTACCAGAGTTTGTACCTGAAAGCCTACTATCCGCTTGAATTCATGGTAGCTGTGATCAATAATTTCGGAGGCTATTACCGTACCTGGGTTTACTTTAATGAAGCAAAACGTTGCGGCGCGGGCATCAGCCTGCCCTGCGTGAATCACAGCGATTACAAGACCAATATATATGGAACTGAGGTGTACATTGGTTTTATTCACATCATGGGATTAGAGGCCGGTCTGGGCATCAGGATCGAAGTGGAACGCAAACGCAACGGATGGTTTTTCGACCTGGTGGATTTCATTCAGCGCGTAAGCCCGGGACTTGAGCAGTTAGTCCTGCTGATCAGAACAGGCGCACTGAGGTTTACGGGTAAGTCCAAGCCTCAACTGCTCTGGGAATCGCATCTTCACTTTGGTAAAACGGTTACCGTTGCCCGAAGCGCTTTTCTCTTCCACGAACCGGTAAGACAATTCGAACTGCCGGCACTCGTTCAGACAAGCGTGGAGGATTTTTATGATGAACTTGAACTGCTTGATTTTCCCGTATCCTGTAGCTATTTCGACATGCTGAAAACAAGATTTCGCGGAGAAATAAAAGCCGGCGACATGATCAATAATATAGGGAAAACGGTTCGCATGCTTGGCTTATATGTTACGGTAAAATACGTTTGGACAATAAAAAAAGAGATCATGCATTTCGGGACTTTCTTTGATGATGAGGGATGCTTCTTCGATACCGTGCATTTTCCTTCCTCATTGAAAGATTATCCTTTCCGCGGGCGGGGCGTTTACCTGCTAAAAGGAACCATTACCGCTGAATTCGGCTTTCCAAGCCTGACGGTTGAAAAAATGGCCAAACTGCCAATTGAGCCTGATCCGAGAGGGAGATGAGAATTACGAATTACGAGTTACGATTTACGAATCAAAAACAATTACATTATATCAATAGCTGGTTTGTTTTTTCTTAAAGCGCTTACGCAACAAAGGCTTCCATAATTACCTTTTTGATAATTTCCTTTAAATTCTTAAAAATGATTATAGTATTTATTTGCATTTTTTACCACATAGGCACAGTAGATACATAGTAAGACACATAGTTTTATCCGGAATTATCATTGAAAATAAAGGTCAAGTCAATGTGCAACCTATGTTTCTATGATACTATGTGGTAAAATAAAGAGTTAATAAGCTAATTTTTCAAATTTTAAAAATCCGATAATATAATCTGATATTTTGTAATTGACCAAAAGAGATATGCAGTTTGTATTATTTTCATTTTTTAAAGGATCTCATCTTCAAAAATATCATCAATAAACAATTTATCATCCCCGTTATCATGCATTACCTTGAAAGCTGCATCCCATCCTTTCCGGGGTGTTTGCTTCGCCTTTATGGTAAAATGCCCCTTTTCCATTACTAACTCCACCTTATCTTTGTCAGGAGAGGCTGTTCAGAAATGTGTGTCAAAGTAATTTTACAATAATAACTTTGACAAATGGAAAAACGTAAAAGAGAAAAACGACAGAGATTAGAAGATTTAATACCGGATGAAAACAAGAGAGCAGAAGTAATGACCCGTTTA